>NC_016041.1:3600000-3900000 GCF_000226565.1 Glaciecola nitratireducens FR1064
TGTTAAACATATTTTGCCATGCTTCCCTTTGACTTTTAGGTAAGTGTCTTATACTTAACATCGCATGCAAAAGTGCATTGGTTGGCACACCTAAATAAGCTGGCGTATTTCGCCACCAGTAATTAACTAAGCCATTCAGCGCACTTAGGCTCTCTACTGAGTGCCACCACATACTTGGAATAAAAATAGCGTCTCCAGGAGCAAGAATTGTAGTTTTAGCACTAAGCATTGCGTTTGCAAACTTCGGATATGTTTGTAAATCTGGTTCTTGAATATTTACCATGCTGATAGGCTGACCAGCAGGGGTGAAATCTAAGGGCCCTATATATAAGTTTTCTTGTTGTTCAGGTGGAAAAAGCGTGAATTTTCGTTCACCAATTACGCAACAAGCCAAATTATCAGGAAAATCAAAATGAGGCGCAATCACCGAACGATTGCCTAACCAAATGCTTTGACTAAGCAGATCTTGCTCGAGAACTAGCCTATTTTCATGCGCGAAACGCGGCAAATGCTGCTCGATTGCCAATGAGCCAACATAGTATGTTGCTTGAGCAGTCTGTTCTGATATATCAAGGAGTTTCTCTAGCATGTCGTCTAGATATACTTTTGACTGCACAAAATTGAAACCATCTACAGATTCATTATAAAAAATGCGTCCATTGGCTTCTGGCTTTGCCATAAACGCATTAACAGCTTGCCCATTATAAAATTGGTTGAGATAAGCTACTGCGGACTGGTTGGAAACTAATGATTTTTTAACTAAAGGCCATTCAGAAACTAGCCCTCTAAGCACCACAGGTTGATTTGATGAGTATATTTGTTCGGGTATACATGACGGCGAACACTGAAGCTCTTGAATTGGCGTAGCATCGTTCATCGTCATATTAACTGCCGTCTAAAGCACATTTACGTTACGAATATCCACTAAATTACCAAGATTAGACATGGATGCCATAATCATCGTAATAGGAAGCAATAATTTCTGATCATTTAACTCTTTTAATGCGTCAGCAGATAAAGCTTCAAATTTGTCATCAGCAATCGTACTGAAGCCAACTAGTTCATAACTACTGCCATCTTTTAATGTAATTGCAATAGTAGTATCTTCTAGCAATTCGTGTTTTTCCAATGCATCGACTAACAATTTGTTTTGCTGATGCCCAACATCAATTGACTCAAGCATTTTAACAACTTGTTCTAAATACGGCGTATACGCGCCCTGCTCATCGAATACAGATTCGCCTTGTATATTATTGACTCTAGGGTGCTCTGGATTGAATGAAATAACTTGCTGTTTCTCATCACTTCCTTCTAATTGCTGAAAGCCAATTGAGAACGGTTGCCTTTGCACCATAATAGGAATGTAACGAGCATTCCATCCTTGCTGAGTTAAAAATAAATTTTCACCCTCTTCAAATCCGAACAAGGCAATTGGAAAGGTGGTATTACTGTCCTTGTCTCTGTATACAAGTATTGGATAGTGTGACAACGCAAGTCGAAATTCAAAAGGGTAAGTCATGCAAAACATGACGTCATCGCCTAACTCAGATGAACGATCTAGTCTAATCTTTAAGTCCGCATGAGCCACATTATTTAACATTTCATATTTCGACATTGGGTACCCTGTTCATCCAACTTTGTTTAATATCAAGTAACAACTTCCGATTAGTGGGTAGATGTTGACATAATTTTTGTAATTCTGCATGTTTGTTGCTAAGTAATTTTTTAAGATGTAAACGCTCTTCGCTAGCTAAGCGCCTATCAGCGAGGGTGCTTTTCGATTGAAACCCCATGCCATATAAGATGAATTGATAGCTCGCTGGCGGAAACATCGACTCGGCTACTTCAACATCGGCATGCCACGGTGCTCTATTTTTCCACATCATCAATGAGCGTTGCAGAGATATGGGTATAGTGTTTTGTTCTCGATGGTTTATCCAATACTGACTATCGGTTCTGTTTGATAGTATGTAGTGTAACTTAATGAAATCAATAATATTGTTCCAATGTAAGTCCATTCTTTTGTTGAATTTTTTTGCTAATAAACCGAGTTCATTTCGACTTGCAGGCAGATGCTCTCTTAAAAACTTGGCTGAGAATTCAACTAGTATCATTGCCGTAGCTTCAAGGGGATCAATAAATCCTGCCGATAATCCAATAGCTAAGCAATTACCTTTCCAGTAAGTCTCTAGATGCCCAGGTTCAATATTTATTTTATTGGGACTCAGACCGGCAATATTGATGTGAGGCATGTGTTTTTGCATATATTGCTCAGCGGTATCAAAAGCTTGCTGCTCGGTACCGTACTTACTAGAATACACCACACCAATTCCCTTTCGAGTGGGTAAAGATATATCCCAAATCCATCCATTCTTATGAGCAGTTGCGTGCGTAGCCGAGTTTATTGCGGCGTTCTCATGACTGTAGGGCACTTGAAAAGCCATAGCGCGGTCATTGAACAGTACATCTTTAACACTTTTAAAGGGTACCTTTAAGGACTTTCCAATGAGTAGGCGCTTAAAACCCGTGCAGTCTATAAACAGGTCGCCTTCTATTTGTGTTCCATCAGCAAGCACAACGCTTTCAATGAATGTGGCATTGTGCGCATTCACCGAACTAACATCCGCAGAAATATGTTTCACACCTAAGTTATTAATACTGTGATTTTTTAACAGGGTAGCGAACTTACCCGCGTTAAGATGGTAGCCGTAGTTGAGCACGTTCGCATACTCTGGTGTAGTGGCTTGTTTAGGCGCTAAATTGTGCTGACAGACGCCGGCTTGATTAGTGGCGAATTCGTCGAATGACAAGTCTGATGGTGACTCCAACCAATGGTCGACGATGTTGATGTCTTTATAGCCGATAGGCAGAGAGAAAGGATGGTAATAGCTTTCACCTTCATTCCAATCAATAAAACGTGAACCTTGTTTGAAACTGGCATCACATTCGCTGATAAATTGTGCTTCAGAAATGCCTATGCGCCGAAGTGTGGCAGCCATCGTCGGCCAAGTGCCCTCACCAACGCCGATTGTCTTAATATTAGGAGATTCAATCAACGTAATATTGAATTTGGTTTTGGTATCAAAATGTGCTGCTAAAACGGCTGCGGTAAGCCACCCTGCTGTACCACCACCCACTATTACAATGTTGTTAATATCAGATTTCATAGGCCCTAAATTTAAAAAAAACTCACCATCAACATTACGTCCATGGTGAGTTTTGGCTCAATTTGATTTCGAATTAAAAGCTGTAGCGGAAACCAACATTGTATCGAGCCCCAGTTTGAGTTACACCAGCAACCTGCAGGTTATCTCGAGCAAATCCGCGAGTCGTTTCGTCAGTAATGTTGATGCCTTCAAAGAACACAATCACACCATTATTGAAGTCGTAACTCGCGTTTATATCCCATTGTTCGTATGCAGCAACATAACCAGGTTGTGGTCCACTAGCAAAAGATAACCACTCATCACGCCAGTTGTAAGCGATACGAACCTGTATACCATCCTTGTCATAGTAGCCTATGACGTTACGTGTATCACTTAGGCCCGGCAAGGTAAATTGCTGTTGGTTTAGTAATCGATTAAATTCGTTATCACTATTAGCAAAAGTTGCGTTCATAATGACGCCAAAACCGGTATCAACGAAGTCGTGTTGCAGCGCAACTTCCCAACCGTCTATAGTCAACTCGTCTGCACTATTTATGGTTGTTGCCAGGTCGAATGTAGCAGGGTTATCTCTACCTGACACACCTGTTATCACTCCACCGCCATTAGGATCAGGTATTACACCCTGTTCACCCCCTCGATTTTCAAAAATCCAGTCTCTAATTGCCTGGTTTGAGGGTGTTCCGCCTAGCGCAGCAACTGCATCTTCAAACAATGGACCAAAGCCGGGGAAAGCTAAATCTGGAAAAATAGCCACATCTTCTAATGTCGTTCCGCCGATGAAGTTAGAAACAGTTTTATTGAAGTAACCAATAGAAAAATAGCTTGCATCATCGTAATACCATTCGTACGACAAATCGTGGTTTTCTGACTCATATGGCAACAATCCTGGGTTACCAATGCTGCCCGTGGCCCGGTATAATCCATCCGAATTATATTGGATAAAGTTAGCAATACTCAAACTACCAATTAACGCACCGTAGCCTGCGCGCGCAATTGTAGTGCTGTATGAATATCTCACCTTCATGTCTTCATGGACATTTAAGTCAAAATCGAAGTTAGGCAACCAATTATCGTAACTCGCCTCTAAACCAGATGGAACCTCTGTACCATCATCACGCGCAATCCACTCGTTTGCCGCCACCCACTCAACTCGAGTGTAATTTCGCGAGGCTGAGCTAGATGTTACATCGGTTTCTTCATATCTCAAGCCAACTAGCACACTGTAAGGTAAATCTACGATTTCGCCTTGATACCGGTACTGCAAAAATGCAGATAGGGTATCTTCTTCGAAGTTATTACCAAAACCTTTTTCAAAGTCTGGACAGAAACCATTTCCACAGCTACCTACTGCGTTAATATCAGGTGCGAGATACAAAGGATTAGATGGGTCTAATGACTCTAGGAACGCTGCACGCGCCGCCACTTCGGTATAATCGAAGATGAAGAAATTATTGTTTATCTGGTCTCCTGCGCTAAACGAATCATACACACCGGACAAACTCGCGGGAGTCATCAAATCAGACATTGCTCCGAGCGCACTCGCTTGAGGTTCACCCCAGGTGTTTCTTTGTACAAGGCTACTGGCTTCAAAATTCGCCACTTTAGATAAGCCCATACCAAAATCAATTGTTTGATCCTCGTCAACATACCACTTACCCGAAAATTGAGTTTGCTCAATATTCATTTCGGCCCAAGAGTTCGAATAAACACTTCCGGTCAAACGCATATCGTCAGGCGACAGCGGATCGTTCGCTGTGGTAGTCGTGACTGGTATATCACCAGTAAAATCAATCGTAGTTGAAGCTCGGCTTCTACCGCGCAAGCCCGCAACTGTTAGAAACGAGTTTGAGCCACGAATTTCATCATCTGGTTCACGCAATGATTTAGAATCGTGATGATCAAGGCTTAATTCCAAAGAATCATTAGGTAGCCATTCTACGTTAATGCCAACCGAATTTAATTCGTTTCTCGAACCGCCACCACCAGCAGCGTGGGGAAAATCAGGCTCTCTATCGAACTCTGAATACACAAGAGGTGACACAACAGGGCCCTCAGACCATAATACTTCGTCTGGAACCTGTGCGACCCAGAAAGACACATCGTTATAGCTCGAAGACACTTCTTGCTCAGCATAGGTGTAATCAAGCGTAACAGTTAAATCATCTCGTGGTGCATATTGCAGTGTTAGTTGAGCATTAGTACGTGTGCGCTCCACTTCGCTTAATTGGTATACAATATTACGCGGTATACCGACTATATCGCCTGCAGAAGGCTGCGTTCCATTTAAGCTGACACCATCGCGTATTGAACCGCCATCCACTTCAGAGAAAAAGTTGGTGGTCGCTGACTGCGCACCATTGTTCCGTTCTTGCACGCTACCAATGAACGCAACACCAAAAGTATTGTCTAGGAAAGTGTTACTATAAATACCTGAAAACTCAGGTGTCCACGTATCGCCGGATATCGTGGACGTGTCATTGACCGCTTTTAGACCGAAACTGGCATTCAAGCCTTCACTGTCGAGCGGCTTGACTGAGAGTATATTAATGGTGGCACCGATGCCCCCAGTGGGCACATGCGCTTTACCTGTTTTGTATATCTCGACTCCAGCAACACCTTCAGCCGCTAAATCACCAAAATCAAAAGAACGACCTAAACCGGAGTTAGTTGGCAGTTGTCTACCATTTAACGTAACTAAATTGAAGTCCGCACCAAAGCCACGCACCGTTACGCGAGAACCTTCACCGTTTACACGGTCAATCGACACACCGGTAATACGCTGTAAAGACTCCGCTAAGTTCGTATCAGGAAACTTACCAATATCCTCTGAAGTAATGGCATCTACTACACCCACAGATTCGCGTTTAGTATCCATAGAACGCATTAAACTGCCGCGGATACCCGTTATCTCGATTATTTCTACTAATTGGGACTGTTCTTCGGCGGAAGACGCACTAGCTACTTCATCAGTTTGTTGAGCGTAAATTGGCGCCATTAAGCTCACTCCGAGGGCGAGCGAAACTCCCTTCGCAATAGGGCTTTTAAGACGATTTTTCTTTTGCATGATATGTGTGTCCCTGGTTCGGATTGTTATCAAAATGTTATAAATTTATTTCCAATGCTAACTTTCGCACAGGATCGAAACGAACAGAACCTTGTTGCGATGAACTGGCTTCACTTTGCGGTAAAGCGGAAGCTCAACAAAATTTGATAGGTTTGAACGCTATACTTTTATCTCTGCCAACTTACTCATCTATGTCTGCTTTTGTTATCGTCTTGCCGTTGCTTCTTGTCAGATTACATAAATACGGAGAAGCGAATCTGCATTCTTAAATATTAACTGTTTTTTTACATGAGTTATTAACATTTGTTAATTTTTTTTTAAGAAATGTTAAAGTAATTGATGGTGAATAAAGATTCAAAATTATATTTCCCCACGACGTTCAATTAACTTTTCTTTAATAAGATGCGCCCGTTCCTCACTGATATCATATTTCCACATAACCAAAATAGCTAAAGCAGCAGTTCCTGCAGGAATTATAATATCCGCAATACGCAAATTAGTCATGGTTTCAACAGTTTGCGTCGCATTACCCGCATCAAATCCAACGTACTTCAGTACGATTCCACTTAATATTATGGCCAATGCCTGACCTAGCTTAACCATCAGCCAATATATCGCTGCGAACGTCCCTTCTTTCCGCGGCATGCCATTTTTTAACTCATCTAAATCACAAACATCTGCGGTCATACTCAACATCAGCGTAAACAATCCGCCTATGCCAAAGGACATCAAAGGAATAGGCATAAATATCATCCAAGGGTTTTCAGGGTTGAAGCCATACCATTTCAATGTATAGCCAACAATTGATATCAGTGTAGATATGATAAACGCATTGCGTTTCCCCCACTTGTTTGCCATCCAACTAACAACCGGAATAACCATAAATGCAGTCGCAAAAGCGCTTACTGTACCGAACCATGCAGGCCACGAACCTGTAGCGCCATAATCACCATCAAACATATGGAAAACAATAATAAAAAAGGCAAATGACGAGACTAACTGAAAGCCATTGAATACTAAGAAAGTAGCGCCGCAGAGCCTCACAAAGGCTGCATTTTTGAATGTTTGGATAATACTTCTAAACACGCCCATCAAATTGCTGCCAATCATTCGGAATGAAATTTCTGCTCTGTTTTCAATATTTGAATTATCAATTCCCTTACAAAATAATCCGGGTACGATACCCAAAATAATACAAATACCCGAAATATATAATGCGAGTTGCCTTACCCCTTGTGCCTGATTTTCGAATAAATCGGGGTCAGCAATCATGACCCAAAACCACGGTACAATCATCCAAGCAATTTGCCCCATAAACTGAGAGGCAGCCATTAAACGCGTTCGCTCCTTGTAGTCTGAGGTCATTTCATACCCTAAGCCGACGAAGGGTGTTGCGAACATTGTATTACCAATAGTGAAAGCCATGGAAAGTATCAAGAAATACCAAAAGGTGTAGTCTTGAGAGTTTTCTGGATCTAACTGCCATAGCAGCGCGAAACAGCTTCCACTTAATATGGCGCCGACCACTATATATGGTCGGCGTCTGCCCCATCTAGATTTCGTATTGTCGGTGATAAAACCCATGATAGGGTCAGTTAACGCATCAAATAAACGGGGTAGTCCAACTAGTAAACCGGCCAGTACCGGATCTATACCGAACGCCGTTATTAAAAAGAATGCAAATAGCGCTAGAGAAGCGGGTAGTAAATTAAGGACTAGCGTTCCCGTCCCATAGGCGGCTTTTTCACTAAAAGATATACGATCTTTAGCAGCTGTTTCGTAGTGCGACATATATTGATTCAAATGCAGTTGTAAATGGTTTGTAAATATATGTCATTTGCGCCTGATTTTCTAAGTAAAATTGCATTAATTCGGTCACTTGAACTTTTTTCGTGATGGCTGGGACAAATTAAGGTTAGCAACTGAAGGAATGTAAAAATAGGAATAAAAAACGACACATGCTCGGCTACAGTAAAGTCTCCCTAATAACCCACTTAAAGTCCTTTTAAACTCAAATTACTTGCTAAGAACAGCGTAAAACTGCTGTACTGCCAGTCTTTCTATTTTTAGTGTGAATTGATATGAAATTATTATTCGCTATGACTTTCATCTTAGTACTAGTTAGTTTTCACCTACAGGCGAACCAAATGACAAAGCAAAACAGTAAATCTTTATATTCCAAGCCGGTCTTTGACCCTATGATTGATGAAGAATGGATTGGCTTAGGCATTGCTTATGGTTCGTATCGCGACGGTGAAAGCCCTGATAAAAAGAGCGTGTCATCTGAGCAAGATATCCTAGAAGACATGACTATTTTAACCACGAATAGCGCTGTTACTTGGAATTTAATTCGCATGTATGCCGCTGATCCTGCAAGCGAACAAGTATTAAAAACGATTAAAAAACACAAGTTACCAGTGAAAGTGATGCAGGGAGCATGGCTTTCATCAACCCAAACTGCTGAGCAAAATGAAAAGCAAATATCCGAAGTCATTCGACTAGCCAATGATTACAAAGACATCATTGTTAGCGTCAATTTAGGTAACGAAATCTTTGTCGATTGGTCGGCACACAAATTTGAAGTATCCGATATTCCAAAGTATTTAAAATGGGTCAAGAAGGTTAAGAGTGCTGTTGACGTGCCTGTCACTCTGGCTGATGACTATAATTTCTGGAACAAACCTTGGAGTCAAGAAGTTGCACAAGCGCTCGATTATATTGTGCTGCATGCATACGCAATGTGGAATTCACAAGCTTTAGAACATGCCGTACCCTGGACCGAAAAAACCTACCATGACATTAAAGCGCTACACCCTAATAAACAGGTCGCGCTTGGCGAATCAGGATGGGCTACAAGCTCTGTCAGTAGTAATGGCGATGAAAGCCTTATCATTGGTGAAGCAAGTGAAAAAGCACAGAAGATATTTTTTGATGCTTACCGCCACTGGTTAAAGGAAAATCGCATTGTATCTTTCTATTTTGAAGCGTTTGACGAGAAATGGAAAGGCGGTGAAGATATGCCTGACAGCATTGCAGAGAAAAATTGGGGTGTCTTTCGTTCAGATAGAACGCCAAAGCTCGCGGTTGAAGTCGCTACAAAATGAGCGCTTAGCTCATCATCTGATTAAGCGATGTAAAAAAGAAACAATAAAAAAGGGAGCGTTAGCTCCCTTGTCTTTATAATAAAATTTAGCTTCTTTTAAAGCGACGCAATGAACCTACAGAGTATTCTTTGCCCATCGCGTTTTCGTTTATGTATTCTGCAAAACCAATTTAGGCCTTCTATCAACGTAAAATAGACCCCAATGCTTTTCCGGCTCCTGCGGATCGTCCGAGCCCTTCCAAGGTTCATCGAAAGCCTCAAACACAAAGGTTAGAATCTTTTCGCTATTGGTCCAACTAAGAAGCTGTTGATAATATTCAGCCTGAAGCGCATCAGACGCATTCCATTTTTCGATACCGCAACCGTTCGACTGTGTTGTCCAACCAGCTTCAGTAATTACGATTGGAACATCAGGATGACAATGCTGCACGGAATAATAATTTTGTTTCGTGTATTCCAATGCATTTTCTATGCTTTGGTACTCCCAAACTGGATAAGTATGAATAGATATAAAGTCTAGTTCTGCCACCAACGGCGCTAACTTATTTGTCCAAGGAACGTAGTTTTCACAAAAGGTAACCGGAACGTCAATTTTGCTTTTAATACGCTTTGCAAATTCGACTAGGCGCTCAACAGGCACCATATGATCAGTCCAATCGACACTCGCTTCATTTCCAATCGATACCGAGCATACATACTCAGGGTAGCGACGGCTCAAAGCAACTAAACGCTCAATATCTTCATCGTTTGCTTGACGATTCTGATCGAGCTGCTCTTCACTAAAGTCGGCTCCCCAAGGACAGTTTGGGTTGCTGACCTCGGCCGCAATATCCACTCCCAACATGAGTACAAAGTTGAGGTTTTCTTTCTTAATTACCTCTAAAACTGTTTCGGCATGCTGGCTACAATCATAAACTCTAAGGTAAGACCAATTTTTTAGTAACAATAAGTCTTCTTTTATTTCTGCATAACTCGGATATATTCCTAGCCTTGGATTTTGCCCATCTCTATAACCTGAATAACAAATCGCTTGCGCATGCTCGCGCCCCATCATTTTCTCAAGTGAAGTCAACTGTTTAGACTCACTTTGCATATTTATGGTTCCCGTCTTTGTCGAGTATGCCCCAATAAGCGCCAACATCGCCTTCATCCGCAACTTTCCAGTCTTCATCGAAAGAAGAAAAATAGAACAAGTCGATACCTTCTTCTTGAGTCCAATGATAGGCATCAACAAAATAGCGCAGCGCGTTTTCATAAGAAGGTATCGCAGCTCTGTCAGGTGAGCCTTGGTCCGGCCAACCTGTTTCACTTATGATGACTGGCTTTCCATTGGCCACTTTCACGGCACGATGGTACATATCCTTCATGTAAGTCAATGCATGTTCTGCCGGGTATCCTTCCCAAAAAGGGTAACAATTAGCGAAAATAATATCGCACGCGTCAGCAACTGGAGGATGATCTTCAAATAGGAAGTAAGCATCAACATAACCTACTGGAATATTTGGCGCAGCTTCTTTTGCTCGGTTAATGTAGTCGACTAACTGTTGCTCACTCATTTCTTCCCGCAGCATAACTTCATTACCAACAGCTAAAATATCGGCATGACCCGCTTGAGCGATTTTGATGGCATTTTGTAGCTCTTTTTCATTGTTCTTAAAATTATCATTCAACCACACTCCTACCATTGTTTTGAGACCATACTCAGCTGCAATTTTAGGGATCAACTCGTTGCCTTCAGTACATGAAAATGTGCGTATCCATTTCACATAAGGCAAAATTAGCTGCAAGCGTTCACGGATCTGCTCTTCAGTAATTTGGGTGCCGGGACCCGGCTCTTGGCCTGTAATGTATGGACTAAATGAGAGACCATGGATTTTGTTATCCAGTAGTTTCTTAGCTTCTTTTTGTAAATCAGAAACAGATAATTGCGCTGCATTTGAACGCTTATTTCGATAATATTTTCCGGACATAGTCATCTCTATTTAGCAGCTCAGAAACTGAAGCGCTTGGGTTGAATTGAAGGTCTTTTTGGGTAAAGTAAAAAGGATAAACGCAATACTTATTGTATGCAACAAGAGACAGGTTGAATGGTACTAGCTGCAGGTTGAATGGTACTAGCTGCAGGATGAATGGTACTGGCTGCGACTTTAGTGTCGAAAACAGTGTGTGATTATCAAAATTTAGGCTTAGAAATTAGCATACTGTGCTGCTGCTTATTTAACGGGGATCAGATTAAGTGAGTCAATAATTTATCTTTATCTTGACTGCGTCCTTTGCATAGGATGTATTTAGTGTATATCCTCTTATTACACTAAATACGACAACGCTTGTAACGACGAAGCTTGTCACGACAGAGCTTGGCATCCTAATTTTATGAAATTACGCATCGAGCATTTAACTCGCCATAAATACTCTGGCCCCGTCAGTTTTTCGGTCCATAGTTTATATCTCCGTCCAATAGAAGGACACCTGCGACGAGTTCATCGTTTTTCTGTGGAAACAATACCCGCATCAACGCAAAGCTTCGTGCGTGACGTCAATGGTAATACACTTTTAAACTGCAATTTTGCTTTAAACGAGTCTGATATTTTGGAGTTCCGCACTGAAATCGAAGTCGACATAAATGAAGATAATCCCTATGACTTTTTGCTTGAGTCTTACGCCTTAGAGTACCCATTTTCCTATAGAGGTGCAGATACAAAAGCGCTTGTACCTTTCCTACTTGATGAAGTTTTAGAAAACGAAACCGAGGTACTAGATTGGTTCAAGCAAGCGGTGCCATCGCCGGCTAAACATCCAGACATCGTACAATTTCTAACAGACTTAAACCAAGCCATAAGACGCGACATTGCTTATGTACGCCGTGACGAAGAAGGTATCCAGCCTCCAAATACGACGCTAACGCTGCGCTCCGGTGCCTGTAGGGATATGGCGGCACTTTTCATTTCTGCTGTGCGTCAACTCGGTCTCGCCGCAAGATTTGTTAGCGGCTATTTGTATGTTGAGTCTGGCAATGACGATGAAAACCACTTACTAAACCGAGCGGCAGGATCTATGCACGCTTGGGCAGAAGTTTACCTGCCCGGTGCTGGATGGAAGGGCTTTGACCCTACTAACGGTATATTGGCAAACAGCTTTTTTATTCCAGCGGCTGTGAGTCACTTACCGGAGGTTGTTGACCCTATTCAAGGCCATTATTTTTCCAAAACTGCAACAAATTCCGTGTTAGAGGTTCAGTTAAATATAGAGGAGTTGAGCCTTGATTCACTCAAGTGAGATTAATGCCCTTGCGGCAATCGTAGAGTCTAAGCTGAAGGCGCAAGACATCACGCTAACAATGGGCGGCGAGCCCACATACATTGTTGCTCAGCCTGATACCGACGAATGGAATAATGGCGCAATGGGTGAACAGAAGTTGGGTTACGCTCGTCGCATGGGGGGTGAGTTAATCAAAAACGTTTATCCTCAAGCCTTAGCCATGCAGGTGTTTGGAAAGTGGTATCCAAATGAGCCGTTGCCGCGATGGGTTTTTATGACGCTGCACGCAAATCAAGGCGAAGCACTTTGGCCAGAAACAGAACGTTTGATGCTTGACGATGTTGAGGGAAAAAATAAACCTAAAGTAGCTGAAACTTTGATGGAGGGAATAGCTTCCGCATTGGATTTAAAGCAGCATATTTTAAAAGCCTTTGAACAGGCAACTCCAGAGAAAGATTCGGCTTTAGCGGGTTGGGTTTTACCTTTAAACTTCGCAGAAGATGCTTGGGTTTCAGCCGAATGGCCTTTTACGCCTGATGAACCTATTCAACTGTTTATGGGCGATAGCCCAATTGGTTTGCGCCTGCCACTAGGAGACCTCCCAAAAGAGACGATGCGCAAAGCCCTGAGTATAGAAGTGCGCAACGGCGCTATCGAAATTTTTATACCTCCTTTGGAGTTGTCTGCTTTTCGAGCACTCATTAATTTAATACGCCAGCTTGTCAACGAGGCGAATTTACATGACCTTTTACTCTGTGGTTATGCACCTAGCGAAACAAAAGACGAACTCGTGGTACTTGGATTAGCGGCCGACCCTGGAGTATTAGAGGTCAATCTTCCGCCAAGCAAGACCTGGCAAGACTACAACCGAATTTTACTTCAATGTACAGATGCTGCCAAAGCGGTTGGACTCCAGTTAACCAAGCTGCAGCTCAATGGTTCTGTTTACGGCACCGGCGGCGGTTCACATTTAACGTTTGGCGGTGAAAACCTTGATACCAATCCTTTTTTACTAAACCCTAAACGTATCGCTTCAGTGTTGCGTTATTGGCAACGCCATCCGGCCTTATCTTATTTCTTTACAGGCCAGCACGTTGGCCCAGGCAGTCAGGCGCCGCGCGTCGACGAAGGACCTAGGCATGGCCTATATGAATTAGAAGTTGCATGCGAAGGCATTGAAGCTGCGACCATTGCCCCCGATGGCCCATCAATTGATCAGTTTCTGAAGAATTTGATGACAGATTCCTCCGGCAATACGCATCGCGCTGAACTTTGCTTTGATAAGTTCTACAACCTAGAGTCGCCCAGTGGTCTGCTAGGAATTGTTGAATTTAGAGCGTTTGAAACGTTTGCAAAGGCAGAGCTGATGTCACTGGCAGCATTATTTATTCGTTCCGTTATTGTTCGCCTATTTGAATCTCCTTTTACCGAGCCACTGAAACGCTTTGGCCCTGAGCTTCATGACCGCTACTTTTTACCTGCATTTTTATGGGAAGACATTCAAGATATTTGTGCTGACTTGAAGTCGCACGGCATACCCTTTGACCCACAATGGTTACTGCCAATCTTAGACTTCAGAAGCCCAAGCGTAGGTAAGCTAGAAATACCCAAAGGTAGTATTGAACTGCGCCAAGCCTTCGAGTCATGGCCACTGATGGCTGAGCAAAATAGAGGAAGATCAACCGTGCGCGTAGTCGACAACTCTACTGACCGTCTGCAGGTTACGCTTTCAAATAGTGATGTGCTAGATAATGGAGAGTTGCGAGTTAATGGGGTACGTGTGCCATTTGAAAAAGTTAACGGAATAATGATTTGTGGACTGCGTTATAAATGTGCAAGTGCCTACCCAGCGCTGCACCCGCACGTTCCTATTCAGTCGCCGTTAGTGCTTGAATGGGTAGATAAACACTCGGGCAAGACAATGTCGGCTGCGCGTTATCACTATTGGAATCCTGATGCAGCGGTGTATGACGGTAGGCCCAAAAATGATGAATCAGCAGCGCAGCGTCGCTCAGCGCGCTGGAAGACAGCTCCTGATCTAATTGATCGCATAAGCGACGCGATTGAGCCTAAACTATCGCCTGAATATCGATTTACCTTAGATTTACGCCGTCAGCTAAAGCCTCCACCTATCGATAGTTAACTGTTTTTCAAGTTTGCTTGATGCTCATATTGGCAGCGAATTTTAAAATTTGTTGCTGATTACGAGGAGTGGGGTTCAGCGCTTACTGAATGGTCAGTTAGATTGCGCAACCAGTGTTTTGCTTTCATTCGATACGCAAATAAAACCGCCTTCGTAACTTCTTCTGAATAAGTTATTAATACCACCCAATAAAGAGCTAATTCAAAATAGAATGCAGCTGCGAAAGTAAGTGGAATACCGATGACCCACATTCCTGATATATCAATAAGCATACAATGTTTATTATCGCCTCCGGCGCGCAAGATACCCATAGATGCTGTCATATTAAAAACTTTGACACAGGTACCAAATGTAATTAGCAAAAATATGTCGTGAGCAACCGCCAGTGTATCTTGATTAAGATTTGTGTAGGGCATGAACACTAACGATTCCAAACTCAACATCACTATCCCTAGCAACAAAGTCACAATAGGCGCAGTAATAGCAAAGCCTCGTGCAACAGACCAAGCAGCACCGAATGCGTCTTTCCCGAGTCGCTGACCAACCATAATAGAGCAAGCCGAGGCAAAGCCAAAAAAGAACGAAACGAGTAAACCTTCCAAGGGTGCCATTAGACTCATGACGGCAAGCTCTTGGGTGCCAATACGTCCGAATATAAGTTGATATACAAATGTGCCTAGGGACCATACGCCGAAACTTACCATCATTGGCCATACAAGCCTAATTAGGTGGGCCCACTGTGATTTATTTAAAAATTGTGCCCCGCTTAATTTACTTGGAAAGACGCTATGTCTAGTCTTCGCTAAACAAGTCAGCATGAGCAGCGCATGAATAGCTCTAGCAATAAAAGTTGCCCACGCTGCTCCTAGCACGCCCATAGCGTCGATACCGAGTCCGCCGTTAATTAACCAATAGTTCAACGCAATATTAATAACGATTGCAACAGCGCCTAGTGCCATCGATAGCCTTACCTGACTAAATCCACGCAGTGCATTCTCAAAAACCATCACCACAACAACGAAGCCTAAGCTGGGCATGGTTACCCACAAATATTCTGCGCCGGTAGTGATGATGACAGGATCGGTAGTGCCGAGACCAACGATAAGGTCTCCAAAGGCGAAAATTAGCAGCACTATTGGGAATAATACACCGGCCCCAATTGCCAGTGTCTTAATAATAATGGGACTGATGCGCTCGCTTTTACCTGCACCATAATACTGTGCCGACAACACACCCACACCAGCTGCCAGACCAGATAAAATGATCAGTACGACAAACTGGATACGGTTTCCCAAACCAACAGAAGCTACGGCAGCGTCACCAAGATGACCCACCATCATAATGTCACTCATACCCAGCATCGTCACAAGAATGCTTTGCAACGAAATAGGCCACGCTAGCTTGAGACACTGTTTAAATGTTGATGGGCTGCGTTTTTGCATATTGGCTTAACAACAAAGAAGACTTACTTCACGTAAAATGGGATATTGGCATGGGCTGCATTGTTGTTACCGTCAAAAGCATAGACAAATAAACGATAAGCGCCGGCCTTATCTGGTGCCGTTAACTTTATAACTGCATCGTGGTTTTTAATGACACCCTCTACCAATGGAGGCACATATTCAGCATCACCGCCCACTTTGTCAGAAGTGGATTCAGGGCGAATTTCCCACAGATAACGGATATCGTCGCCATCGGCGTCAACAACCTCAACAGATGCTTGATAAACCTTACCGGAGCGCAAGTAAACGTCATCGAATGCGACCTGATTATCGAGCATTATCTGGCTAATTTGAGGAACACGATTTTCCGGCCAGACGCCATTCCAGATATGGTACATAACGTCGACCGCTTCAGTTTTTTCTCCAGTAGCTAAAAACATGCCATACCATGTTGGGGTTTTTTCCTGTTTCTGTCCCCATAAAAATACATAGTTGCCTATCGCTTTGCCGCTATAGGGTTGTAGTACTTGTGAGTAACTTTTTGCGTAGTTATTGGCTTTTTCTGAGCTGGTATTCTCAATTGGCGCACCCCACTTCGTTTTATGTACTTCCCAATGCCCAACCGCACCCCATTCCGTAACGAAATAAGGTTTATCGTAGCCAGAGTCCTGAATATACTTAGGTAAATTTAAAAGATCGGCGTAAAGCTGAAAGCTAACGAAATCTAAATCAGGTGCACGTTCTTCTATTGCGGCTAATGCCCTTTTATCGAAGCCTGCCAAAGCGGTCGTTGTTGGATGATAGGGATCGATTTCTTTAATCATCTTCGCGGTATCATTCACCGCATCAAATACCTTCGGATTGGTAAATCCAAAGTTTACTTCATTGCCTATTATCCAGGTCAGTAATGCTGGATGGTCTTTATATTTTTCAACTCTTGCCGTATTTTTAGCGAGTTGTCTTGCAACAGCAACAGGATCATTGTAGTCAAAACCATGTCGTTCTCTGGCAAACTCTAAGCACAAGGAAACGGTAATACCCATGGCATGAGCTCGGTCTAATAATTGCTGTGCAGGTTCAGCATGATTATCTACGGCCCAATTTCGCATTGAATTGCCACCAAACTTTACCAAACTTGCAAGATCGGTTGAGCCAATACCTGCCCCTCTGACTTGATATGGCTTTCCGCCTCTCAATAATTGATAGCTGCCATTTTCTTCGATAATTTCAACTTTAATTGGCGTTTGCTTTTTCGTTTCTATGATATTATTTACCACGGTATGGGACGGTGTCAGAGAGTCTTCGCTTAAACCATTTAAAGCGGAAGCTGCATTACAAAAAATCAAAACGCTCGCCATACTTATCACAAAAGCAGATAATAGAAATTTACCAGGCTTCATATTTGCTCACCTAATTATTTTTTACTCGGAGTATTAGCTCTGCTATTTACTCGCAAATATAACTGTTACTATTTTGTGATAACAGTTTGCGGTCTTACCCCCCAGCTCCTCAAATAAAATGAGATAGGTTGGATTAATTGGAGGTTATAATGGACGGCTACAATAGATATGATGCACTGCTAGGTGTAAACTCGCTGCTTGTTAATAAAAGGTAAACAAACTGTCCAATGATCAGTGCAATTAACCAATCAGTAAAAACGGCAATTAAACAAGATCCCATTCACCGGTTTTGGTTCTGGCAGGCCAGCTTTTGGTTATTCTTGAGCACCGTTAGTTTCTTTACTTTAACATTGTGGTACAGCCAAGTCACACTGGCGAACGTCGTACATACTGTTCTTCAGGCACTGCTTGGTCTACTGTTTTCGATTTTTCTTTATCGGACTTTCGATCGAATTTGGGACAAGTCGATAGCATACAGGCTGTGTGTAGGTATGTTTGTTGTATTTGTGGTCGCATTTTTATGGACTATTTTTAGAATGCAGGCATTGTCTTGGCTAACCCCAGCGGATCAGGTTTGGGGAGAGTTTGGCGGCTGGTTTTTTGCGAGTATCTTCATATTCTTATGTTGGACTGGGTTATTTCACGGTATTCGTTATTTCGAACTGCTGCAATCAGAACATAGCATTATGCTCAATGCTGAGGCGGCAACACGAAAAGAACATATTAAGCGCATTGAGGCCCAAAGTGTCGCGCGCGATGCAAAACTTAAAATGTTGCGATATCAGCTTAACCCTCACTTTTTATGTAACACCTTAAACGCCATCAACTCACTGATCGAAATTGAAGAGTCAGAGAAAGCCCAAATAATGACTGTGCAGCTGAGCCAATTCTTACGTCATTCATTGGACAACAACCCTGACACAATGATCACCTTGAGAGAAGAAATTAGCGCTTTAAATCTTTATCTCGAAATAGAAAAAACCCGATTTGCTGAACGTTTACAACTAGATTTTAAAGTAGACGATGAGGCGCAAAATGCCCTAGTACCCAGCTTGCTATTGCAACCCATCATCGAAAACTCGATGAAGCACGCCATTTCTAAAAACGAGAAAGGCGGCATTATTGAAATAAGAGCGGGCATTAATCAGGACAGACTGATTATTGAAATAAGCGACAGCGGTGCAGACCAAGAGAGTAAAAAAACACAAACCGAACATGAAACTGGTATCGGACTAGAGAATACTGAACAACGCTTGTCGGTTCTTTACGAAAACGACTATCAAATTAACACCATGCGACGTGCAGAGGGCGGACGCTCTACTTGCATCAATATGCCACTCGAATTATCGGATACAAAATGACTATATTAAAAACAATCATTGTTGACGACGAACCGCTTGCATTAAAGCTGCTAGCAGCAAAACTAAAGAAAGTGCCTAATGTAGAGGTCATTGCACAATGCTCAAATGGCCGTGAAGCCATAAATGCAGTGATTGAGCTTGCACCCGACTTGCTATTTTTAGATATTCAGATGCCGGGTCTATCTGGTTTGGACGTCGTTAAGCAATTACAAAACGACACCATGCCGCTAATTGTTTTTGCAACTGCTTACGAACAATATGCGCTTGAAGCTTTTGACGCTTATGCCGTAGATTATGTGCTTAAACCCATTGATGATGAACGCATTCAAAGGGCGGTTGATAGAGCCCTAGAACGTTTCGCGATAAAATCAGACGAGCAATCGGAAAATAAGCGTGAAGTGATAGGCGCAATTGCGCATATCGACCAAAAACATGATAAAACTGTGACGTGGATGGCAGACGAATCAACGCATCAAGACCCCCAGTCTGTCGATATTAAAAACCGCAAAATCGTGATTAAAGACCGAGACGAAATACATTTATTAAAACAGCAAGATATACAGTGGATTGATGCTGCTGGCGACTACGTTTGCGTGCATGCACTAGGTGAAACTCACGTAAAACGCTGCACGCTAAAAGAAATGTTAGTTGAATTGGACGAAACGCAGTTTAAACGTGTTCACCGTTCGACCATCGTTAACTTGGATTTTATAGACAAAGTGATACCCCACACGAAAGGCGAATTTTTCTTGATGATGGGAGAATATGACAAAATTAAGGTTAGTCGTAATTACAAGGATGTGGTGAAGACTTTTCTAACTAACTAGGCTTTGTCATCAAATAAGGTAACCGTTTTGAACACTAAGCAGTACGCGTCATATTTTCACTTACCCGACGGCATTTATGCTCTCGCTCATTCTGTAGGCCCTCTACCGAAGGTATCCAAGTTAGCATTGCAAGAGCACTATCTGGCGCCGTGGGAAGCATTGGGGGGAGATGCATGGCCTAAATGGCTGCAAAGCGTTGATGATTTTTGTACGTCCGTTGCGAGTTTAATTAATGCCTCAGCCGATGAGATTTGCCCTCAACCTAATTTAGCATCGGGTTTTTCAGCATACTTAAGTGCTCTTGCTAAATTACCAAAAAACAAAAGTAAGCAGCGTGTTTTAATGCATCAAGATGCCTTTGCTTCGATGGGCTTTGTCGTTACTGGTTTAGCTCAAGCATATGGACTGGAATTAGTTTTAATCCAAGGCGACCCTAATAGCCTCGACGCTTGGGATAAGGAATTAGCGAAGGGGAACGTCCTTGCCTGTTTGTTCACCCATGTCCATTCAAACACCTCTATTAAATCAGATCTTGTACTATTGGTTGAACTTGCTAAATCACATAGCGCTTATGCTTTGGTCGATATTGCGCAATCGGTTGGCGTCGTGCCTGTGGATAGCAAAGAATGGGGTGCAGATGCAATCTTTGGGTCCTGTGTGAAATGGCTATGCGGTGGCCCAGGCGCTGGATTTATGTTTATAAAAGCGAGTCACATTAATGAGTTAGAACCCGACCCTATTGGTTGGTTTTCGCATCAAAACCCGTTTGAATTCGATATTAATCATTATGCGCCAGCTAATAACGCAAAGCGATTTTGGGGAGGTACTCCCAGCGTAGCCCCCTACGTTAGCGCTTGTGCATCTATTAATATGATATTAGAAATAGGCGTTGAAAACATCGCTAAACACAATACTGACTTGAAACGTCGCTTATTAAATAGCCTACCAAACTATGTCACAATAAAACCTAACGAAGCTGAGCTTAGTGGGCAAGGAGGCAGCTTGTGCATCGGATGTGACGACATGGAAAAGGCCGCAGAAAAACTAAATGAAGCTGGCGTAAGATATGATCGTCGCGGTGATATATTTCGCTTATCGCTGCACATTATGAATAACTTTGATGATGCGGATGTGATTGCTCGCTGTTTTATTTAGCTAAAGCTGATCAAAGACATAGTTATTGAATTAGGCTGATGTTTGGCATAATCTTATCTATTATTGCCGAAGTCGAATATAACACACAAAAAAACCGTTATCGTTATCTAAACGGTCAGCGCTGCTATAAAGTCTTCACCGTAAAATCAACATTAGCAAATGATGATTTGATAGTCCTTAAATTGTTTTTAGGAATAGGGTAGCAATGTCGGTAAATCAATTCGAAGTTTTTAGTGAGTCTCTTCTTACTATAGTAAAGGGAAAAGCGCTATACAGCGGAAACTCCTCCGACTCATTTCAAGAGATCACCGAAGCTGCTTCGAACACCTTAAAGGTTAAGCGGGCAAGCATTTGGATGTATTCACAAGATCGCGCCAGCATTGAAAGTATGGATCTTTATGAAAGCACATCTAACACTCACTCCAAAGGCGAGAAACTTTCAAAAACTGACTTCCCAGCCTACTTTGCAGCTTTAGCAGAAGACCGTTTTATCAATGCCGACAAGGCTCACCAAGACCCCCGTACAATTGAATTCTCTAAAGATTATTTATCTCCACTTGGCATTGAATCGCTGCTAGACGCTCCAATTCGCTTTGGCGGAAAGACAATTGGCGTTATATGTTTAGAGCATATCGGCGAAGCTCGCCAATGGACCAGTGAAGAAATAACGTATGTGAGTTCACTCGCAGATCTTGTATCCCATGCAGTTGAGGCGCAGAAGCGCTCCATAGCAGAAGCGGCACTCTCAGCAAGCGAAACTAGATATCGCGACCTCGTGGAAAATATTCCTGACATCCTATATAAAACAGATTTAGATGGAAGAATCACCTTCATTTCTCCCTCTGTTTATTCTGTTGCCGGTTATACCGTAGACGAAGCGATAGGAATGGAATTAGGCAAACAAGTTTACGCGGAGCCAAGAGAACGAGAGCGGTTTTTAAACTCTATTTTAAATAATGGCGCGGTTAAAAATTTTGAGGCTAAACTGCTGCGAAAAGACGGTTCCTATTGGTGGGGCTCATCAAGTGCGCATTTAATAAAGAGCGATGATGGCAACATCCTGAGTATTGAGGGAATTATACGGGATATTTCGGTACAAAAAATTGCACAAGATGAGCTTAACTATCAGGCAGTTCACGATAGTTTAACAGGCCTAATTAATAGACACGAGTTCGAAAAACGAGTGAGTTATCTGCTGTCTAAAATCCAAAACAGTGATAATTGTCATGCCATGTTATTTATGGACTTGGACCAATTCAAGGTTGTTAACGACACCTGTGGTCACGTTGCAGGAGATGAGTTGCTGAATAAGCTGGGTCAACTACTGCTCTCTACCATCAGTAAACGCGATACGATTGCAAGGCTTGGCGGAGATGAATTCGGCATTCTAATCCAAGATTGTACGTTGGAACAGGCACATTTAGTTGCCGATGAAATTCTAAAAACAGTAATGAGCTATCAATTTCTCTGGGCCGGAAAGGTATTTCGCATAGGTGTTAGCATAGGTTTAGTAGCAATAACTAAAGCTAGCGACGATTTTACAGAATTATTTAGACAAGCCGACGCTGCCTGTTATCTTGCAAAAGATATGGGAAGAAACCGTATTCACGCTTATCACTCTGACGATAATGAGTTGGCCGTTCGACATCGAGAAATGAATTGGGTTGGGCGTATAAATCAAGCTTTGGATGAAGACCGTTTTTGCCTATATGCACAAGCTATTGTTCCCCTAGATGGCGGTGCAGAAAAGCACTATGAGTTATTAATAAGAATGGTCGATGAACAGGGAGAAATTATTCTTCCAGGCGTGTTTTTGCCAGCTGCGGAGCGCTATAATCTGATTGAAAAACTAGATGCCTGGGTAGTTAGCCATGCATGTAAACTTTTGGCTGAGCATCCACTGTTTTTCGCACAGGTCGATTTTGTTAGCATAAATTTATCGGGCCCATCGTTAACCAATCAAGCTTTTCTAGAATCTATATTAGACGTTTTTTCAGAGCGAAAGATATCCCCAAGCATGGTCTGTTTCGAAGTTACGGAAACCATAGCAATTTCTAACCTCGACGCAGCTATTCGCTTTATTAAAACGTTAAAAAAATCTGGCTTTCGTTTTGCTTTGGATGACTTTGGTAGTGGTATATCCTCTTTTGGCTACCTGAAAAATTTGCCGGTAGATTATTTAAAAATCGATGGTATGTTCGTTAAAGGTATTGTCGAGGACCCCATTGACTATGCCATGGTGAAATCGATTAACGAGATTGGTCATGTAATGGGAATGCAGACCATTGCTGAGTTTGTTGAAAACAATCAAATCAAAGAGTTACTTACGACTATTGGCGTCAATTACGGTCAGGGTTACGGGCTCGGCAAGCCGAAACCACTAAAAGAATTGCTTATTGGGGCAATATCAAACGCTGGCTAGCGCAATGCTTGTCTGATTTTTCATGTAGTCGTTTACTTTATAATGCTCTGTTGCCCAACCAACAAGGAAACGCTCAAAATCAGCCCAAACAAGTGGAAGTAACGTTCTCCATTCGCATTCAAGTGAACTGAAATCAAGTTCTTGGTGGTCATTTTGAATGGACAGCCGCAATATAGAAAAGTACTCATCAACTAAACTGTTAGCATGTAACGCTAGTTCATCAGCATCAAGGCAGCTGCCCAAAAAGTACATTAGATCCTTCACACCAACTCCGCGCCCGACATATTGAAAGTCGACGGCGGCTAAATCATTCGTGTTTGCTGAAAAACAAAAATTAGCCAGTTTGGCATCGCCATGCAGTAAAGTTTGAAAACGCGCATTATTGAGCGCACTATCGAACTTGCTCGCTTTTCTTTTAAGCTCACCTTCAGGCATTCTTGCATATTCATCGGGCCGCGTGGCTAAATGCCAATAAGTACCAATCGGCCAAACATCTCGTAAGTTTTGATTTAAGAATTTGGCATGGAACTTAGCTAACCATCTAACGCCAAGCTTAACGGCTTTTAATGATGCGTGATTAATGCGCTCGCTAAAACCAGCTTGATCCAAGTCTTCCATTATCAATACGCTATTCGGACTGTTCGTTTTATCCTCGGGACGATCAGAAGCGATGTTGGTATGTGCAAAATAACATGAAGGAGTGCGACACAAAGTATCGGTTTGTTGGCTATACTGTTTATAGAAAATGGATTCGTTAATGTAAGAGTCCAGCTTGCGCTGATGAGAATGCTGTCCATTCCAGCCTTTTGGATGGTTACTTTGCACTGGTGGCATAACTAATTTAACAATGACTGACTTGTTTAAGCTTGGCACATAGTAGCGCGCGATTTCACCGTAAGCACTCCAAAGCATTTGTATACTGGCGATTTTAAACACGTCAGGATCAGCAAAGCTCGATTGGATGAACGTTAAGGTTGCATCATTAACTTTGGACATAGTTTACTGGGTACTTTTTATTAGGCATTTTTGCCAACGCACATTGCTGATGATGCAGTTTGCCACGCGATAGCACCAGATTCAATTCCAAAGATTACAGCTCTATTCTAATCGAATCGATTAAGTAGACCGGAAAAATTCATTATCAATCAATAAGATATTCATCTATCTTGATCTGGTAGAGAAACTAAAAATCTAATAATAGAGAAATTAACTGGAGGTGTTTATGGAAAACAGTAACCAAGATTCAGGCGCGAAGTGCCCTTTCATGCATGGCGCAAACACTCGAGTAGGCGGTAACAGCACCAAAAATATCGATTGGTGGCCTAATCAACTCAATCTTAAAATTCTTCATCAGAACGACAAAAAAGCAAACCCCATGGGAGCTGATTTTAATTACAAAGAGGCTTTCAGCAGTTTAGATTTAAAGGCAGTGAAAGCTGACATTGAGAAGGTCCTAACCGACTCCCAAGATTGGTGGCCGGCAGATTATGGACACTACGGTCCGTTTATGATCAGAATGGCATGGCATGCCGCTGGCACCTACCGTGAAGGTGATGGACGCGGTGGTGCAGCAACTGGTAATCAACGATTTTCGCCGCTCAACAGCTGGCCAGACAATGGCAACCTAGATAAAGCGCGCCGCCTACTTTGGCCGATTAAGCAAAAGTACGGCAACAAATTATCTTGGGCAGACCTATTCGTCTTGACCGGTAACGTAGCCATTGAATCTATGGGCTTACCTACATTCGGCTTTGGCGGCGGTCGGGTCGATATATGGGAACCAGAAGAAGATATTTACTGGGGTACCGAAGATAAATGGCTAGCAAATAATCGCTACAGCGGTGACCGCGAACTAGAAAAGCCGCTTGCTGCAGTGCAAATGGGCTTGATTTACGTTAATCCTGAAGGCCCAGACGGCAATCCAGATCCTCTCGGGTCGGCGCGAGACATTCGCGAGACCTTCGCCAGAATGGCCATGAACGACTATGAAACAGTTGCTTTGACCGCTGGCGGTCATACATTCGGCAAGTCACACGGCGCTGCTCCCGAATCACACAAAGGGCCGGAACCTGAAGCTGCTCCGATGGAACAAATGGGCTTGGGCTGGATCAGTGATTATAAGTCAGGGAAAGGGCGTGACACCATAACGAGTGGGGTTGAGGGAGCTTGGACGCCAACGCCCACATCTTGGGATATGAGCTATTTCAACGTACTCTTTGGTTATGAATGGGAATTAACTAAAAGCCCAGCTGGAGCACACCAGTGGCAGGCCGTGGGCTTGGCTAAAAATGACCATGCGCCTGACGCGGAGGATGCATCCATTCCTGTCGGAATTATGATGACAACCGCCGATATGGCAATGAAAATGGATCCTGAATATCGGAAAATATCGCAGCACTTTATGGAAAATCCAGAAGAGTTTGCAGATGCTTTCGCAAGAGCATGGTTCAAACTAACTCACAGAGATATGGGGCCGAAGTCGCGTTATTTAGGTGAAGAAGTGCCGCAGGAAGATTTGATATGGCAAGATCCTTTACCCATATCCGATGCAAAACCTGTCAATCAAGGCGACATTGAGCATCTGAAGCAAAAAATAGCGGCATCTGAACTAAGCGCATCTGAACTGGTATATACCGCATGGTCGAGCGCCTCAACTTTTAGAGGTTCAGATTCGAGAGGCGGCGCCAACGGTGCACGCATCCGTCTTGCTCCACAAAACACGTGGGAAGTAAATCAGCCCGACCAGCTTGCAAAAGTGTTATCTGTTTATGAAAATATACAGGCAACCTTCGCCGAGGAAAATAATGAAGGCACAACTGTCTCCATTGCAGACCTTATTGTGCTCGGTGGTTCGGTTGGTATTGAAAGAGCGGCAGAAGAAGCCGGTTTGACGATTTCCGTCCCATTTAATGCAGGCAGAGTAGACGCAACTCAAGAAGACACAGATGTGGATGCCTTTGCAGTATTAGAGCCTGTCGTTGATGGCTTTAGAAATTACAGCAAAAAACAGTTTACGGTGTCAGAAGAAGAGCTGCTCTTAGACAAAGCGCAACTGCTCACGCTGACCGCGCCGGAAATGACAGTATTACTTGGCGGTCTTCGAGCCATCGGTGCAAATTATGCGAACTCAACAGAGGGTTTATTAACTGAGTCTCCGGGAAAATTAAACAACGCATTTTTTGTGAATTTACTCGACATGGGCACTACGTGGACGCCAATCGACGAAAGTGCGACTAAGTTCATTGGTACTGATAGCAAAACACAAGCCAAGAAATGGACGGCAACACGGGCCGATCTGGTCTTTGGCTCCAATTCGCAACTTCGTGCAATAGCTGAAGTGTATGCATGCGATGATGCTAATCAGAAATTTGTAACTGACTTCGTGAGCGCTTGGGTCAAGGTGATGAACGCCGATCGCTTTGATTTGAACTAATCGTTAACAATGTGAGGTGAGCACCTTGAAAGCGGCCATTAAAATAATATATTGATAATATATTTAAAAACAACCACGAGTGCTGTATAAACGGCCCATGAAAATTCCAAAACGTTTACAGCCTCTCGTTGAAGATGGCCTAATTGATGATGTCCTTTATCAGCTCATGAGTGGCAAGGAAGCTACCGTGTTCGCTGTTACCAGTCAGGGCGAGGTTCGCTGCGCCAAAGTCTATAAAGAAGCAATGAAACGCAGCTTTAAAAAAGCAGCACAATATCAAGAAGGTAGGAAGGTTAAAAACAGCCGACGCGCACGGGCGATGGAAAAAGGCTCAAGCTTTGGCCGCAAACAGCAAGAGGATGCTTGGCAAAATGCTGAAGTTGACGCGCTATTCACTTTATCAAAAGCTGGCGTGAGAGTGCCTCAGCCATTCGGCTGCTACGACGGTGTATTGTTGATGGAGCTTGTGACCGACGACGAAGGTAATGTGGCACCTCGACTTAATGACGTCTCAATGTCAGCAGAGCAAGCCCTAGAAGACCACGCCCAAGTAATGCACTACGTTATGTTAATGTTGTGTGCAGGCATTGTGCACGGCGATTTATCTGAATTCAACGTACTAGTTGATGACTACGGCCCTGTCATTATCGACCTACCCCAAGCGGTCAACGCTGCTGCCAACAACAATGCATTTAGTATGTTGCAACGAGACGTTCGCAATATGACTGATTACTATTCTGAATTTGCGCCAGAACTGCGTGACACTCACTATGCCGAAGAAATGTGGGCATTGTTTGAGGCTGGTAAACTGACGCCAGAGACAGAATTAAGCGGTCATTTTGAATTTGACGAGCGCGAAGCTGACGTTGACACTGTACTTGAAGAAATTAAAGCCGCATTCGAAGAAGAACAAGAAAGAATCGAACGCATGAAAGACCCAGATAGTGATGATCAGTAGCAAAAAATCATTAGGCAACTTGCTAGAAAGCTCGGCACAGACACCGAGCTTTTCAAGATTATCTAAACAATAGTCAAAGACACTATCATGCAAATCCCTTTGTCATGTATCCCAACAAAACGAAGTGAAGAATGGTGGTTACAGCGCCACACTGAAAAACTCGCTGAAAAAACCAAAAGCGCAAACCCCATTGACCTCATTTTTATCGGTGACTCTATTGTTCATGCATGGGAACTTGAGGGTAAATCGGCTTGGCAGGCTCATTTCAGTCATTTAAGCACATTGAATTTGGGCTACGCGGGTGATCGCACAGAGCACGCTTTATGGCGCATCCAGAACGGTGAGCTTGATAATGTAAACGCCAAGTTTGTGGTTTTACTTATTGGCACAAACAATGCTGGCCACCGCCATGATAAACCTGAAGAAATAGCTTCAGGCATAAAATCTCTTATCCGTTTAATACGCGACAAAGTCCCCAACTGCAAAATTGTGTTAACCGCTATATTTCCGCGCAGCAGAAATAAACATAAGCGAATGCGTAAAATCGTCGATACCACTAATGACATCATTCGAACATTTGCAGATGATAATTCGGTAATCTGGTTCAACATAAACGCTAATTTTCTTGATGCAGATGGTGTTTTACACGAAACAGTAATGCCCGACTTGCTTCATCCTAACGCATTGCAGTACGAAATTTGGGGAAAAACATTAGGTAAGTTATTGCGATCATTTGCAAAAACAGGCACATTATAGACTAAAGTTTAATAAATTCAGCTGACGCCTGCTATCAAGCTGATATATTCTGCTTTGGAGTCTGGTTTTTTCGCTATGTCAAACTATTACATTTTAATAATCAATAGGACGCGTTGTAAGCAGTATGAAAATGGACTTTAATAATCAAGAATTCACCATCCTAGCCGTCGATGATACGGGGATATTCTTAGACATCATCGAAAATGCCGTATCTCATATGGGTAAGTTCATTCGTGCTGAAAACGGCGAAATAGCGCTAGTAAAAGCGAGAGAATATAAACCAGACATTATTCTACTGGATATCGAACTACCCGATATAAACGGACTAGAAGTAGCGCGGCAACTAAAATCCAACCCCATTACTAATTCTGCAACGATTATCTTTATTACTGCGCACGATCAATTTAGCAACGAATTGGAAGCATTCTTCCAAGGCGGCGTTGACTTTATATCTAAACCTATCAACAACGAGTTAATTCAAGCACGAGTGCGCACTCACCTATCGTTAATTAACAAAACAAGGCAGTTGCGTAAAGCACATGACGAATTAGCAAAGTTTGTTGCACGACGTAACATTTTCATTTCTTATTGGTCATATGATCTCATTAATATCTACAACAACGATGTTGATGGTAAATGGTTCGATAAAAGCGCCAACGACATAGTTGGGCATTCACTAATATCTTTATTTAACAATAGCGATGGCAATGCAATCGCCGCTGCCATTCATACAAATCTAGTTAAAAAAGCTGGGCCGTTTGAATTTTCGTTTACAAATTATCAGAACCGCAATAAACGCGTCCATGTGTCATTGATTGATGAGAGAGCATTTGAAAACCAAGATGGTTTTTTAATGATAATGACTGAAATTGATGACGACAATACTTCAGGCCAAGAGTGGCAACTGGAAAAAAGTAAGTTTACTGAATCATTAACTGCAGTTATTGATGGCGTGATCACGACAGATACCATGGGCAGAATTACTTATGCAAACTCCGCCGCAGAGCGCCTGATCGGATTAAGCTCTAACGTGCTCATGCTCCAGAATATTGATACCGCCATACATTTAGTCGACAAAAATACCAATGAGCGACTAGTCAGTCCCGTCAATTATGCCCTTAGTGAGCGTTGTAAAACCAATCCTTACGCCGACTCAATGTTAGTGAGTGAGAATGGAAGACGATATGAAATTGAAGATTCAGCATCACCTGTTTTCGATGAAAATAACGAATTAATTGGGTCTGTTCTTGTGTTTAGAGACGTCACCCAAAAACGCGAGGACGAGCAACGCATATTCCATCTATCTAATCATGATGCGCTCACTGGGCTGCCTAATCGAACATTGCTAATGGATCGAGGTTCACAAGCAATTAAGGATGCCCACAGAAACAATTGCGCAGTAGCCATGCTGATGATTAACATTGACCGCTTTCAGCAGGTCAATGATAAACACGGCTATGTCGTTGGTGACAAAGTGTTGCAACGTGTCGCGAAATTACTCGGATTAATACTGAGAAGTTACGATACCATTAGCCGTCAGGGCGGAGACGAATTTGTCGTGATATTGCCGAAGATTTCGGATAACGTTAACATCGCTGAGTTTTGCACCCGAATTAAATCTGACTTTGCCCAGCGATGGAAAACCAAAGAGTTTGCTTTCGACCTGACACTTTGTATCGGTGTTAGCATGTATCCTGTGGATTGTGATGACGTACATCAGCTATATCAAAAAGCTCACACCGCGATGCATGAAGCGAAGCGAATAGGAAAAGACAGCATCAGTTTTTTCTCTAAAGAATTAGAATTAAAAGCTAAACAGCAGCAACAGCAAATAGCCAAACTTCAGGAGGCTATAAAGAACGATGAAATAATATTGTTCTATCAACCTAAAGTGGATGCGAAGACGTCAGAGATACTCGGCTTCGAAGCTTTGGCTCGCTGGCCTCAAAAAGATGGCAGCATGATTTTCCCTGACGCTTTTATACCCCTTACTGAAGAAACAAAGTTAATCATTCCCTTGGGCGAGTCACTTTTAAAGCAGGCTTGTGCGCAAACTGTAGAATGGCAAAAGCAATATCCTAAACTGCATGTTTCAGTAAATGTATCTCCTGTGCAATTTACTTCTCAATTGATAGAAACTGTGAACAAAGTAATAATTGACACTGGAATTGAGCCGGAATTCCTTGAACTCGAGATTACAGAATCGGTGCTTTTAAATGACGAGCATTCACTCACGACCTTTAATGAGCTTAAAAAGCTTGGCATAAAAATATCAATAGACGATTTTGGCACCGGTTATTCGAGCCTTTCATATATCAAGAAGTATGCGCTTGATGTGCTTAAAATAGATCAGAGTTTCGTCAGAAATATGTTTGAAGAGAAAATCGATATTACGATTATTCAAACAATAATTACCCTCGCTAAGAATCTTGAAATTAACTTAATTGCAGAAGGTGTTGAAACTAAAAGACACGCTGACTTACTGAGTGATTTAGGCTGTGACATCCTTCAAGGTTATTATTTTGGACGCCCCGTTTCTAGAGAAGAGACTTCTCGAATTTTAGCTACATCACGATTTATAAAACCCTAAAAAGTAGTAACTAAACTCACTTTAACCAAGCTAAGCAGACGTGTTCTGAGTAAATGTGTTCATTGATAACACTTGTATTTATCACATTGTGGGTGTATGTTTTTTAATCAAAGCGAACATAGATCTACGCTTAGTATTCATTGTCGGATACTACCTGAGATAATTTGTTATTTTTAGCAAAGCACCCCATCCCTAGAGCTTAAGTGCCTGCATGCCTGTGTCCCTGACAGATGTTCGATTTTTTGGCGCCAAGTCTGGAGTTCTTTACCAATTTAGATAGGAGCCATGTGAAAAAACTAAACGCATTTTTCTATTCCAGTTTGCCAGTGGACTAGAGTTAAACCCACCTAATCTAAAAGGGAGATGGTTATGACAACAAGCTACTTTAAATCCATTGCAGAGCAGGAAGACGCATTAAAAATTATTAGCTTATGCTTACCTACTTATCGACAAGCATACAGTGATAGGACAGCTTGGATCATGGCTGTTATGTCAGAGGTAGTGTACGTGAAGTTCAATCCCTTATTTGCCGTCACTAAAGGCATTCGTGATGACAAACAATTCAAATCTGAATATATTAAAAAGTATCTTATTGACACGTTTAATAAAATGGAAAAAAAGGACGGTTTCAGCATATTGAATATGCTGCGAGATAAATTGTCTCATGATCCTGAAGAAGCAAAAAAAATCCTTGAATATCAACTAGCACAATTAGAATTTAAAGTTATTGATACCTTCGATTGCCAAGGTTCACAGGCGATGTTGGTGGAACACAAAGACTACTTAGTGCTCGCCTTTAGGGGAACTGAAACAGACAGCTTGAGAGACATTAAGGCCGACGCCGACGCAAATATCATTAAATGTGAAACACAAGGGATGATCCACCGAGGTTTTTATTCGGCGTACAACTTAATTCGCCAGGATATTGAAATAGCGATTGATAAACCAGAGCTAAACAAAAAACCACTGTATATAACTGGTCATAGCCTTGGCGGCGCATTGGCGACAGTAGCCACTAAATTCACGCATCACAAAGGCGGCTTGGCAGCTTGCTATACATTTGGTTCTCCAAGAGTAGGGAACGACGACTGGATCAACAACATCAAAACTCCTATACACCGCTTAGTCAATGCGGCGGACTGCGTCACTATGTTACCACCAGGTGATGTTTTGATATCAATTTCAACATTTTTTTTCAAACTGATCCCCGGGCCGGGATACGCCATTTCAACGTGGCTAAAAAGTAAGTTTGGAGGCTACATTCATGCAGGAAACATGCGTTACTTGAGCAATTGTGCTCCGGGTGATTTTGACGATGTGAAGGTACTCTACACCGTCAGCTTTTTATATAGAATGAAAGCGCTTATCTATAAATCATTGCCTTGGTCGAACCTACTGTCAGATCATTCGATATCAGTGTATAGCAAAAAACTCATGATCATTGCATTTAAGCGTAACCGCAAGCAGATGGATGAATATATCGCCACACAACCCACATCTAAAGTAAAGGCTGCAGCAACAAAAACAGCAGCCGCGAAAAACAAAGCAAGGGATAAAAAGGATCCGACTTAACTGGGAGTATTTTAGATTACATAGAAATATTTAACACAAGAAGTATGACCAATAAGCTTTCTAACTTAATTAGAGTCACAACAAATAGCTTATAGATGCTTCCTACGAGCTTTATTTTTTATTGGCTTTGTTTATTAGATATATATTTATGCAGCGTTGTATAAGCTTGCAACACTCGCTGCGAATCTTCTACGCTCCCGCCTTTGTCTGGATGGTTTGCATGCTGTAACTTTCGATATTGTTGTTTGAGTTGGATTAAAGACAAACCTTCAAGCGAGTCAATTTGAAGGGCGAAGCTTGCCTCGTTTAGCGCTTCTTGCGAAACGCAGTATTGCATGTCCCCACCCGCCATTGCCTGCCAAAAGCGGTTAAGCAAATCTTCAACGCCAGCCTCATCGGTGGCGCTAAAGTTGTTCCAATCAAGATAATAATCACCCAGCGGATCTGCTACTTGCAAAGCGGCATCAAACGACAATGTAGGCTGTAGCTTAATTAGCGTTGCACCGATGTTCAACTCACCGATACTCTGTGCTCTCCACTCGTTACGCAAATGATATAAGGAGTGAAATAGCACAAAATGAGTCTGGAATAACATGAGCGGGTCACGCAGCGCATTATCGTCAAACAACGAATAAGGCGGCTTCTTTAGCTGCGTTATTATCTCAAACTCACTTACTCCCTCAATAAATTGAGCTTTGAAAGTGCTTAAAATGTCTTGCAACAGAACCTGAAGTTCGTCATGTTTATTGGGCAAAGTTGACTCGACTGATCAATCCTAAAATCCAGCCTAAAGGCTAACACACAAATAAACTGTCGGACAATCTAGCTTTTGTTGACATCAACTACGACTCGCCCTCTTACCTTGCCTTCAAGCAGTTGCTCTGCCGTCTCGATCACTTTACCAAGACCGATAAAGGTAGAGATATCTGCAAAATCTTCTGGCGTTAGGATGTTAGCTAATCGCTCCCAAGCTTCAACTCTATCCGCAATAGGACGCATAACGCTATCTATGCCATTAAGCGTAATTCCTCGCAAAATGAAAGGCGCAACACTAGCAGGAAAGTCCATGCCTTGGGCAAGGCCACACGCAGCGACTGTGCCGCCATATTTAGTACTAGCACATACATTGGCTAAGGTATGACTTCCAACGGAGTCGACGGCCCCAGCCCAACGTTCTCTGACCATAGGCTTGCCAGGCTCAGACAGTGTATTACGATCAATGACTTCACTTGCACCTAACTTGGTTAAATAATCGGTTTCATTCATTCGGCCAGTCGATGCAACAACTTTGTAGCCAAGTTTTGAAAGTATAGTAATAGCAAAACTTCCAACTCCGCCATTTGCACCGGTCACTAATATTTCGCCAGACTCAGGGGTGACACCATTTTTCTCTAGTGCAATAACACACAGCATTGCGGTATAACCTGCAGTACCAATTGCCATTGCATGCTCTGGGGTCATGCCGCTTGGCAGAGAAATAAGCCACTCGCTTTTCAAGCGGGCTTTCTGAGCCAAACCGCCGCAGTGTGTTTCTCCTACACCAAAGCCATTAAGCAGAACCGTATCACCTGCGCTAAAATTATTTGCAGTAGATTTAGTAACAGTACCCACCAAATCTATTCCTGGTATCATAGGAAAGCGACGCACAACGGGGCTTTTACCTGTGATCGCCAAGCCGTCTTTATAGTTCAATGTGCTGTACATTACGTCAATATCGACATCGCCTTCAGGTAAAACTGCGTCGTCAATATCTTGCAGTTGGACCGTGTATTTATCGTCAACTTTGTCTATTAAAATACCTTTAAACATAATCGTTATTCACCTTTATATTGAGGAATGAATGTAAAATTTGATATGCATCGCCGCTCGGCAGTTGAACCCGCTTATGCAGCCGCAAATAATGAGTATAGGATAAAATAGTAGAGCCTGCGCTTGGTTATCGCAATACGCAGAAGATGGGATGTTATTAATATTAACGCTAGGAGTAATTCTGTTTATCTAGCAAGTTGAGTCACAGCAGGGGCTACAGCTAAACGCTTTATATTCTCGAAGTGTGCTATTTACTACTATTGTCTTAGAAAGCCAGCGGACGCTTCTTGAACTTCCGCTGGCAATTAGTCTTTCATTGCGAATACTTCAGGCTAAATTACTTAAAGCCTTCTGTTACAAACCTTGGATCACAGCGCCGCCGTTAATATTTCACGGCTAACATCGGGAGTCACATCTCCATGTTCGCCCAATTTCAACATTCCGTGCTGCGTTAACTTTTCGATTAGTAAATCAATATCAGCCGCACCTAAATCAACTTGAGACAGACGCGTTGGCACCTGCATGGTATCGAAAAATTGTTCTGTTAATTCAATAGCACGATTGATGCGTGAATCTTCATCCCCATCGCTTACGTTCCAAATACGCTCAGCATACTGCAACAATTTTCCACGCTTGGCTTCTTTGCATACTTTCATCACGCCAGGTAACACTATAGATAGAGTACGTGCATGGTCAATACCGTGGGTGCCCGTTAATTCATGGCCAATCATATGAGTTGCCCAATCTTGCGGTACGCCCGCACCAATTAAACCATTCAGTGCCATCGTAGCTGCCCACATAATATTGCCGCGAACTTCTAAGTCTTTCGAGGTTTCTGGCGAGAGTGCTTTTGGTCCTTCTTCAATTAAGGTAAGCAATAGCCCTTCAGCGAAACGGTCTTGTACTTTCGCATTCACGCTATAAGTAAGGTATTGCTCCATGGTATGAACAAAAGCATCTACAACACCGTTGCCAATTTGACGCTCTGACAATGACAATGTCACTGCTGGATCAAGAACAGCAAATATAGGACGAACAAGCGGGCTATGGAAAGGCAGTTTATTTCCATCACGGGTAACTACTGCACCCGTATTCGACTCAGATCCTGTTGCTGGTAGTGTCAATACGCATGCTAGTGGTAAGGCTTTGCGAATGCGTGCTTGTTTGCTCACGATATCCCAAGGATCATCACCTTCGAACAAGGCTGCTGCAGCGATAAACTTAGAGCCGTCGACCACCGAGCCACCGCCAACCGCTAGAATGAAGTCGATATCATTTTGTTTGATAATATCTTGTGCCTTCATCAACGTTTCATAGCTTGGATTTGGCTCTATGCCCGAAAATTCAAACCAAGTGTGCTTAGATAATGCTGCGGCAACTTGGTCGTAAACGCCGTTACTTTTGATTGAACCACCACCGTAAGTAACTAACACTTTCGCATCACTTGGGATCTGCTTACTCACTGATGCTATTTGACCTTCACCAAAAAGGATTTGAGTCGTGTTTTGAAAACTAAACTTTAACATTAATATTTTTCCTGAAAATATGTCGATTGTTTAACTGAGAAGACAATATTATGCCAAGGCTGCCAATAATTTTTTTGCAGCTAGTTCTGAACTTGCAGGGTTTTGTCCGGTAATTAATAGGCCGTCTTGAATTGCAAAAGCGTTCCAATCGTCAACTTTTTGATATTTACCGCCTCGCTTAATCAATTCATCTTCTAGTAAGAAAGGTACAATATCGGTTAACTGAACGGCTTCTTCTTCACCATTCGTAAAGCCTGTTACCGCTTTGTCTTTAACAAAATACTCGCCGGAAGCGTCCTTAACATTCAAAAATGCCGACGGTGCGTGACATACCGCAGCGATAGGCTTATTGGCAGTAATAAAGCTTTCAATTAGTGAAATTGACACGGCGTTTTCAGTAAGATCCCACATTGGTCCATGACCACCAGGATAGAAAACGGCATCGTAATCCGCGGCGTCGACCTCTGCAAGCTTAAGTGTATTAGCCACTAAATCTTTTGCTTTGTTATCTTCATCGAAACGCTTGGTTGATGGCGTTTGAAAATCTTCTTGTTCACTCTTTGGGTCGACTGGGGGCTGACCGCCTGCTGGAGAAACTAAGCTCACTTTCATACCCGCATCAATGAAGGCATAGTATGGTGCTGCAAATTCTTCTACCCAGAAACCTGTCTTTTCACCAGTATTGCCGAGTTCTGCATGTGACGTTAATACCATTAAGATGTGCTTGGTTGTAGTTTGTGAATTCATTATCTTTCTCTCATTTATTTTAAGTACAACAAGTCTAAACCTTAAGATGTTTTCTAACAATACACACTAAATGAACAACATTGTTTTAATTATTGATACAATATTTGCTATGATGCCTTATGAATTTACATTTTGAACAACTCAAAAGTATGGTGGTCTTTGCCCAAGTTGTGGAGCAAGGCAACTTCACGGCGGCTGCGAAACATGTCGGCTTGTCGCGCGCAGTAGTGAGTTATCACATTAAAAAGCTAGAATCACAGCTTGGAGTGAAACTGCTCAATCGCTCAACTCGATCGATTTCATTAACTGAAGCAGGTGCGGAGTATTACCAATCTTGTCGAATTATTGCTGAGCGAGCTACCACGGCAAATCAGCAAATTGAAAACCTGAAAAACGAACCTGAAGGCCTGCTGAAAGTCACATGTCCAGTGAATGTCGGTTTACAAATGGTAGTACCGGCACTCAATAACTTTCGCCGCCTATATCCTAAAATAGAGCTTGATGTCATGTTGAGCGACGAAGTTGTGAATATCTTGCAAGAAGGTATTGATCTCGCGATTCGTGGTGCGCCACTGCCCGACTCGGGTTTACAGGCGCTTAAGCTTTCGACCCTAGAAACCTGCTTGTGCGGCTCGCCTGATTATTTTAAGAAACGAGGTCGCCCGATGGTTCCCGCCGACCTGCAGCAGCACGATTGGGTCGTGTATAAAATGACGTCGGGAGCAGTTGAACTAACAAAGGGTAGTCTTTCATATAGCGTTGCAGTAAAAGGCGGTATCAGCACCAATAATGCAGCCGCACGCACTGCGTTTATTGAGGGTGGTCATGGCTTAGGTAGGATCCCAGTGTACGACGCCAGACCTAAAATTCAAGCCGGTAGTTTAGAGCTTGTTTTGGAGGACTATAAGCTTAAAGATATCGATATTTATGGCGTATTCCCCCCAGGCAGTGCTACTTCAAAGAAGCTGCGCCTGCTGCTCGATTATTTAAAAGCATACTTCATCAAAATTGAGCGCCAAACACCAAATGTGATGCCAAATGGTAGGCGCTAAATTTCTTACTAGGCAACAAAATAGTCATCATCAATAGTTGACGTGAAGGTACTTTGCGTCGGAATTTCAATGCGAGTAGCCGCTCCATCTTGGCTAATGCCATTGCGGGTATTAAGCACTAGTTCGATATGCACGTTGTTTTCTTTTAGCACTATTGATTCTGGGCTTTCTTTACACCCTAAAAACGCAACAAACTGTTTTGGCTTATCCAAGCCACAGTGACTGCCATCTGCAAAAAATGCCATTATGTGGCGGAAATACACAACGTATTGTTTCACGTCTTTATGTGAGCCGTTTTGCAGTGCAAAGTGTTGGTCTAACATCTCACTTGGCTTAAGGGTGTTGTTAAGCACATCTGAAGTTGCATGCTGAGCCATTTCGTTAAAAGGAGTCACTAGCTCTGGTGCAAATGATTGCTTTTGAATTTCTAAGCGATTGGCGTTAGCGATTGGCATATTCATAATATAGTCTCCGTTGTGTCTCGATATATAGCTTTTTTACTTCAGTTCGTTGAGCATAGCGTAATTTTATGATTAATTTCACAAAGGAAATTACACACAGTAAATTTTACAAAAAGTAGTCAATTAAAGACGTGCATTAATATTCATTCCTTTGGCCTTCGCAATTGCACTCGACAATAGGTTTAATCTTAAGACATAATGTTGAAACCTAACACCAAAACATAACACTTCGACGCACCTCGACTCTTTCAATCAGGAATTCAAATGAAAACAACAAAGATTTGTTGCTGGTTTACGGCTCTTACCTTTTTAATGGCTTTGAACAATCAAGCAATCGCTCAACAAACACTTATTAACGCTGACGCATTACTCAACGTAGAAACAGGTAAGTTAGTGAAAAATGTATCTGTTCTTGTTGAAGAAAATAGAATCATTAAGGTAAGTCAACAAGGCGATATCAACGCGAAAAACGCCAAAGTAGTCGACTTGACTGGGATGACCTTAGTTCCCGGCTTAATGGATATGCACGTGCACCTAAGCAGCGACGCAGAAGATAACTTTCTAGCCGCTAAAGGCAACTCAGTCCCACGAGTAACAGTAAAAGCGGTGAAAAACGCAGAAATAACGCTACTGGCCGGTTTCACGACAGTAAGAAACTTAGGCGCTAAAGGTTACTCCGTTATTGGCGTTCGAGACGGTATTAATGCAGGAGAAATTCCTGGGCCAAGAATTTGGGCCGCCGGATATTCGGTAGGCGTTACGGGTGGTCACTGCGACGATAACTTCTCTCCACCTGAAGCGCAGAGTAAATCGACAGGGGTAGCTGATGGTCCTTGGGCTGTGAGAGCTAAAGTACGTGAAAATATCAAGTACGGAGCCAATACCATTAAAGTTTGTGCTACCGGCGGCGTATTTTCAAAAGGCACAAAAGTAGGTATTCAACAACTGACCGAACAAGAAATTGCCGCTGCCGTAGAAGAAGCACATATGCGTGGTTTAGTTGCCGCTGCTCATGCCCATGGCACCAGCGGTATTAAAGCAGCCATTCGCGCAGGAATTGACTCAATTGAGCACTGCAGCTTTTTAGACGATGAAGCAATTGAATTAGCCCTGAAAATGGGCACTTACTTTTCATGCGACATTTATAACACGGAATACACACTCGCGTTTGGTGAGGCTAACGGCGTTCCTGAAGAAAACATCAATAAGGAAAAGTTAGTGTCAAAGGCGCAACGCGACAGTTTCACGAAAGCCGTTAAGGCTGGCGTTAAGATGGTGTTTGGTTCCGACGCAGCTATTTATCCTCATGGCGATAACGGCAAACAGTTTTCGCGCATGGTCCGCTTCGGTATGACTCCTCTGCAAGCTATACAAGCAGCTACTATTAATAGTGCAACGCTACTTAAGCAAGAGGCTGAACTTGGCCAAATAAAAGAGGGGTTTTTAGCAGACATTGTTGCAGTAAAAAGTAACCCTTTGGAAGATATTTCAGTGTTAGAAAGCGTTTCGTTTGTCATGAAAAATGGCGTTATTTATAAGCAATAAATAGATAATTTCACATAGAGGTCTTCATTTGAGATGAAGGCCTCCGACGCTTAAAAAGGCCAATACAAGCTCGCTAGTTTATTTTACCCCTAGCCAAGATTCATCGGCTTTCCAATTAGATACCCAAGCAGGAATGTCCGCAGCAGGCATAGGCCGAGCTATACCAAAGCCTTGTGCCAAGTTGCAGCCTAGTTGCATCAACACTGTGCCATGTTGGATAGTTTCAACGCCCTCCGCTATAACATCTCGCTTAAAAGACTTGGCTAGCGCTATCACGCCTTCAACTATGGCCAAATCGTCTTTATCCGACAGCATATTTTGTACAAAACTCTTATCTATCTTAATCGTACTCGCCGGCAGTTTTCTAAGATAGATGAGGGGCGAATATCCCGTGCCAAAATCATCCAATGCAAAGTTAACGCCCAATGCCATGCAACCGTTCATAATGGCTGATACACGGTTTACATCATATAAAGCATTCGTTTCCATTACCTCTAGCTGCAAGAAGCTCGGATCAACATCTGGATGTGTAGCTAGCAGTGTCACTAAACTATTTACAAAATCAGGCTGTTGCAATTGTGCTGCTGCAATGTTGACGCTTGTGCTTACAGGAAGGTTTAGTCCTATTTTTTGCCATTGGCTAATTTGAGCTAGCGCTTTATCAATAACCCACTCGCCCATCTTCACGCTGGTACTGTTATTTTCAAAGGCATGCATGAACTCAATTGGGTCCAATAGGCCTCGCTTTGGATGTTGCCAACGAATGAGCGCCTCGACACCTATTACTTTCCCTTCCCGCATATTCACTTTAGGTTGGTAATGCAGCACGAATTGATGATTATCAATGCCGCTATGAATGGCTTCTAAGCTTTCTTGCTGAACCCTAAAAGCATTATCTCGGTCTGTATCAAAAAAACAATAGCGATTCTTGCCTGCCTCTTTAGCTGCATACATAGCTTGATCAGCATGGCGCATCAGCTGGTCAGCATCAACATCATCTTGTGGGTAAAAAGTCACGCCAATGCTTGCGGATACCTTTAATATCAAACCATCGACAGTGACGGGTTTTGATGCCGCTAACAACAATCGCTTTAATATGGGCTCAGCATTGTCAATAGAAGATAAATCTGCCAGTACAGCAACAAATTCATCGCCGCCAATGCGGGCTAAGCTATCACCTTCACGCAAGGCTTCTTTCATGCGAACAGAAATCGCAATTAACAGTTCATCACCTACATCATGGCCATTAGTATCATTTACCTGCTTAAAGCCATCTAAGTCTACAAATACAACCGCCAGTGATTGTTGGTGACGCTGACACTGCAACATTGCTTGCGACAAACGATCTGCTAGAAGCACCCGATTTGGCAAATTTGTGAGTAGGTCGAAATGAGCAATATGCTCAAGCTGATTTTGATACTCCTTGATTGATGTAATGTCGGAATATAATGACACGTAGTGTTGAATTTCGTCGGCTTGGTTTTTCACAGCGCTGATAGTCAACATGGATGGATAAATTTCACCATTTTTGCGGCGATTCCATATTTCTCCTTCCCAATAGCCTTGTGCTATTAGCTTTCCCCACATTTCAGTATAGAATTCAGGTAAGTGGCGTCCGGATTGAAAAATTCTTGGGTTATGCCCCAGAACTTCCTCGGAACTATAACCGGTAATACGACTGAATGAATCATTCACTTCGGTAATAGCGGCAGAGGCATCCGTGATCATGATTCCCTCATGTGCGTGGATAAAAACACTAGCGGCGCGTTTTAGCTTTTCTTCTGTCTTCTGGCGTTGCGTAATATCATGAACGACACCAACTATAAAAAACTTACCGTTGTGGTCCACAAATCGATTCTTCCTTGTCAGCACTCTTTTACTGCCAATTTTAGCAGAGGAGAGCGTTTCTTCAGATAAAATCTCTTTTCCTTCCTCTAACACCTTTCTATCAATAGAAAAAAAACCTTCCATTTCTTCTGATGGAAAGCTTTCGGCCAGAGTTGAGCCTATTATTTCATCTCGAGACAAACCAAAGAAGCGACAGCAGGCGTCGTTGACCAAGATAAACTTAAAGTCTTCATCTTTTACAAATATTGGGTCACCCGTGTTATTGAAAATAGCGTGGAGATACATCTCCATATCTTGAGGATGCTCTTTTGATTGGCTTAACGAAGCTTTACTATTGTTCTGCTCAAACTCCATTACCAAACTCCTTTTGAAATAATTCATGCAAGACATACAAAAGAATATTGCCGTAAGCAAAAACTATTTTAATACTGAAGTTGAGTTCGCGCTGCCAGAAGATAACAGCTACACCGTCAACATTGCCTTTAAAACCTTACAACTAATCTTGATTTTTTGCAATTTGAAGTTTCGTTTAAAAACACAAAAGCTTCAAATCCAATTCGTTTTCTTAGTTGCTTCTACAACATTAACGTTTCGAGTCAATCGTGCGATATCTCTAAATTTTTTAATCTAATTTTAACATTCCCGCAAAGTCTTTTTTAGATACGATCGATAGACTACACCCACTAACTTACTACGACAGGTGTATGATGAAAAAATTAGGTGTTGTGTCGGTAGCGCTGACTACTTTATTTGCGTCACAAACAACAGTAGCTTTTGAAAAAGGAGACATACTCGTAAGAGCTGGACTGGCGACTGTAAGTCCAAATGAATCGTCCTCTAATATTATTGTAGGCAGTGACCTCGGGGTCAACGTAGGCGTGGATAATAATACCCAACTTGGTTTAAATTTCGCTTACTTTTTTACAAACAATATGAATATTGAAGTGCTCGCCGCAACACCGTTTAAGCATGACGTCAACTTCGGGGTTCCAGATCCTTTAGGTACGGGCAATCAACTTGCCGAGGTAACTCATTTACCACCAACGGTCAGTGTTAATTATTACTTCAAGACCGGCGACAGCAGCTTCAAGCCTTACGCAGGGGTCGGTGTAAACTACACATTGTTTTTTGATGAGGAATTTACCTCGCAAAACAGTGCAATTGGCTTACAAGACTTGTCACTAGATAACTCCTTCGGTTTGGCCGCGCAGCTGGGAGTAGACTACTTGGTAGACGAAAACTGGTTCGTAAATGGCTCCGTTCGCTACATCGACATCGACACTGAAGCTAGCTTCAAGCTCAATGGTGCAGAAGGTCGAATAGATTCTATAGAAATTGATCCATGGGTTTACACGATCTCGCTTGGGTATCGGTTTTAAACCATGCACCTACTAAACGAGCTCAAGTAATACTGACTATTTTGCCAAGATTGATAAATCAGCTGGCAAACTCATACAAAAACAACAAACTAAAATTGAACACAGTTTGCATACATGATCAATAACTGCTGTTCACGGCTTTGCAAAGAGGAATAAAATATGAAGACTAATAATATTAAAAGAATGACTGTGAGAACAACTGCTGTCGCTATTGCCGTTTCAACATTGATGTTATCTACCGTTGCTGCCAATGCGCAGTCAGTAGCTGATAGTTTTGTTGCGGCGCAGGATGACGCTCTCGAAAAGAACACAAATGGTAAGGGTTATGGCCCTCAGTCACCGCGTGATATCGACCAAGACTACGGCACTAATTTACGTAATTTTGGTATCGCGCCAAATCGCAGCGATCTTAACCTGTGTAACATCCATTTTCATAAAAACGCAGAACATAAAGGCGGAGAATTTACTACTTTTGCTGGTAACGGCGACGGCAAAGGAAAAAATACGGGTTACAAATACAACGGCAAGTTATCAGCAGCACAAATGAAGCCAGTGAGCAGCCAAATATGTGCTGCGAAAGGTGACCCTTTACAGTCTGGTGATACCTTAGAAGTACACTTTGTATACTCATCAGCAGATGTAAAGCCAGGCCCAACGCTGGGTGCATGCTTAGCAGATAGCACTATGAACCCGGGTTTACGCGTTGAAGGACAGGTCATTGTTCTTGCCAACGATGAGAATGCGATGGAGTTCGATGATCTAGCAGAAATCGAGCAAGTGAATGGTTATTATCAAGCACCAAATGTACCGACTAACATGGGTGTGCCGGTTCAGTATTTAGGTTCAACAACTGGACCGTCATATAACGAAAAAGCATCTCCATTACAGGTGACTTGGAGTGTTAGACCTGAAGTTGCGGTTGTTGACATCAACAGCGTGGGTGAATGGTGTAACGATAACGTGTTCAACGAAGACCATGCTCATGGCGTTCGTAACTTAGTGAAAAATCCAAAGTTATTATCACCACTTATTAAGTAAAAAATCAATGCGACCCATTTTGAGTGGGTCGCATTATTTTAATGCTAAGCGGTATCCATTGCCGCGTAATGTTTGAATAGAGAGCCTCGGCTCTCTTTCTATTTTCTTTCTAAGCCTGCTAACATAAACGTCAATAATATTCGTGTTTGGGTCGCTATAGGTTTGCCAAACGCGGCTCAGAATACGCTCCCGCGATAACACTTTATTTTGATTTTCCGCAAAATATAACAATAATTCAAACTCAATTTTCGTTAATGCTAATTCTTCGCCATTGACTGAAACAATACGCTCTTGCAGAGCCAGTTCTAAGTTGCCCAGCTTTATTGTATTTTGACTAGCTTGCTGAGGCGCACTCATTCGACGTCTCAAGGCGGTAATGCGAGCGAGTAGTTCATCAAAATCAAAAGGTTTACAAAGGTAATCGTCGGCGCCCATTTCTAAACCTTTAACACGCTCAGATACCTCATCCAGCGCGGTCAACATAAGCACCATGGGAGGATTGGGCAGAGCTTTAATAGATTCAAGAATGGATAAACTATCTTGTGACCCAAACAACCTATCTAATACCACTAGTTGCGGGGTGTTTTTCTTGATGAAAGGCAGTACTTCATGCAACTCATTTAAGCTAGTGCACTCGAAGCCTTCTGCACGTAAACCGCGTAATAAAAAATTTAATAATGGCTTTTCATCATCGGCTAATAAGATGTTCATGAGATGCTTCCAATAGGTAACATAATTGAGAATATAGAACCTTGCCCTTGAGATGATTCTACCGAAATACGGCCACCATGAGCCTCAACAATAACCTTAGCAATAGGCAAACCTAAACCTAAGCCTTCGTTATGTTTACTGAAACGAACGAAGCGCTCAAAAATATTATCTACTTCGGCTGCTGAAATTCCCTCACCGGAGTCTTTAATAGCGATGGTAATGCACGTATCTGACTTTTCTAGTGCAATTTCTATTGGCTGGTTGAGTTTTGAGTATTTTGTCGCATTATCTAGCAAAATAGAAAGCACTTGCTGAATGCGTTGCTTATCTATCATGGCGATAATTTCATCTGGTGCATTGGGTACATGCAATGCAATAGTGCGATTTGGCTCGTGCTTTTCCCACTTCGTTACTTCTGACGCTAGCATGGGTGCTATTTGCACGGAAGTCATCTCTAAATTCAGCTGATTCATTTCAGCTCTGGTAAGCAATAAAAGATCATCCACCAACCTACTCAGATTTACCGCTTGTTCAAGTATCGACACTAAGGTTTGATTAAAATCCTCCGCCGACGCCGAATGCATTCTCAGTGTTACTTGCGCTTCGCCTCTAATGATCGTTAAGGGTGTACGTAACTCATGCGATACATCCGCGATAAACTGACGACGTCGGGAATCAACTTTTGTCAGTTGGAGGTTAGCTTCGGTTAACTCACTGGTGCGCTGTTTAACCTCTAGCTCTAAATGCTTTCTTAACGCGTCCTCATTATTTTCATGCTCTTGTAGACGCTGGGCGAGTTGATTAATAGACGTTGCAAGCTCCTTAAATTCATCATCCAAAGTTACTGATATAGGCTGCTGAAAGTGTCCAGAAGCAATCGCATTAGTTGCATTAGTAATTAAAATAAGTGGCTGATATAACTGATTGAATAGCCAATAGCATCCATAAAGTATTAACGGGAGCGACAACGAACCTAAGCTCATAGTGAACCAAACAATTGTCGTATTTAGAGTATCGATGCGCGCATTTATTGACGCCACCACGCGACTTTGGCGCGCGACCGCTGAGTTTATAGCTTCCCTGAACTGGTCATCAATCGTAACTTCAAGTAAACGACGAAGCTGCTCTTGTTGATTCAAAGGAGCCTGATTATTGCTGATAACAACCTCTTCAAACTCAGCAATGATCTCGTCTAACAATCGCACTAGTTCATCCGTGTCTTCGACACTTCCCTGCGTAAACGATATACCAAGCGCATTGCGCTGCTCCAGTTCCAGTAACCTAATTTGCGCTACTGATTCTTGAATCAACTTTTGCTTTTTTCGCACATAAGCTTGGTTAGCATTGCGTCCAAATATAATCTCATCGGTCAGTTGCTTGAATAATCTATAGGAAATACTCGACAGTTTTTCATGCTCAATCAACAAGGATTGCGCAATGTTACTTTGCTGCAAGTTTTCACGAGTTAAATGTGCGGATATAGCGGTGCTGATGAGTGCTAGAAATAGAATAAAAGCGGTGGTGAGCCCGAAGTAAAAAAGTTTGCGCTTATACATGCTTATCTAATTTTGCTGAAATTGTTAATTAGATTACACATACGCGTTGGTCTTAGCAATAGACCAAATAAGCGCTCAATCTAATTCGCCGTGAGCGCACCCATTTGATCTGTAGGTATTTGCTACTCTCATACTTTTTGCAGCGTTGCTACTTCAGTAGTTCGAATCTAACCTGCTAAGGCCGGATCCTTAATAAACAGAATATCCATAATAATTGAAGGATCCCATTCACGCATTGCGGCTTCGCAATTTTTACGAATGTCATCAAGCTCGCTGATAGTGGCTACCGAAAACGATTCATCAACAATAATATGCACTAACAAGTATAGATCTCTTCCACTTTTACTGATGCGCACCTCGATGTGTTCATACGGCACCGATGTAAGCGTTTGCTTCAGCTTTTTCTCAATAACAGCGGTGACAGCCTCGGGCGGGGCCTTGTGTATCACTTCTTTCAAACTATCGAGCATGATTTTAACGGGTATAGGTAAAATTGCGCTTCCTAACAAAACTAACAGTATTGGGTCAACAAAGGGGGCGTAGGAGGCAAAGCTTGTTTGCTCAATAAAGTATGCTAATGCAAAACCTAATAGGATTGAAGCACTGAGCACACCGTCTACAAACCAAGTATGCGCGTCAACACCAACCAAATCTGATCGTAAATTTTTACCTTGATGCGTCATATAGCCAGATACCGCAAAGCAACCTACCGTTGCAAATGCACCATAAATCATAGCTAAGCCATACTCCGCGGAATTGCCCCCTGTCATTAAACTATTGATTGAACCAACGACTGCGTACAAACAGGTTGCAATAATAATCAGCGACTTGAATAAATTAAGGGTCGGTTCAATAGCCGTGTAGCCAAAATGAAAACGGTCGTCGTCGGGCAACTGAACAAGGTTAGCAACCTTGAGCGTGAGCAAAGCCATAAAGAAAGCAATAAGAGAATAAATACCGTCAAACAAGATAGCGCCGGAATGCGTTACAAGTGCAAATCCTAATGCGACAAAAACGAACAAACCTGCCATATAAAATGACACTTTTAATAAACGTTTTTCTTGTATTTCGTGAAAACCAATAGCCATTGTAAAGAAAAAATATAGGTGATAATTCGCGGAGTGTACTCCACTTTTTAGAATTAGATAGTGATTTTAAAAATAAATTTTTAGCTGTTTTTGGCAGCCCGTTGAAGCCTATATTTTCACGGTTTTCGCGTTAATAAACAGCTGAGGTTTCGTCAACTGACAGGCATGTTATATGGCATTTAGTTCATACCAAGATACTTAGGATGAGATGCGATTCTGCGAAGCCACGATTGAATGGCGGGATATTTAGACAGCTCAAAACCGCCTTCATGGGCTACATGGGTGTAGCCATAAAGTGCGATGTCAGCAGTGGTTAATTTCTCACCCGTCAAATAAGGCGTTTCTATTAGTTGAGCCTCCATAACTGCAAGAGCCTTATTGCCGCCCACTTGTTTTGATTCGTAATCAGTACGACGAGTTTCTGGCAAGCCAAGATATTTTGCAATGAAACGTGCCACTGCGATAAAAGGCTCATGGCTGTATTGCTCGAAGAACTGCCATTGTTGAACCTTGGCAAGTTGATAATTGTCCTTGGGAAGTAAATCACTCTCAGATGCCAAAAAATTCAAAATGGCATTTGATTCAGAAATACAGCGACCATCAACTAACTCGAGCAATGGGATTTTACCATTTAGGTTTTTTGCTAGAAATGCGGGAGTGCAATTTTCACCTGCAAGGATATCCACATGAACCCATTCGTGTTCTATATCCAATAAAGCACATAGCAATTTAACTTTGTAGCAATTTCCAGATTGTATATCGCCGTAAATTTTCATGGCTATTCCTAATGGCTAATGTTCCTGATAACTGCTATTGAGCTTTCGATAAAGCCTGTGAACTAATAAATTCATTCGCTTCATCAGACAGGCATCGTCCTGATAAATAATTTCTTCCCGAGGGGTGGTAAAGCAACCATCCTTGTTTTGTTTTTTCTATTTTGGTGATTTCCTCCCATGAAATTTGGCTTTCAACTGATTGCGAAGTGCTGCGAATAGCATCCTCGTCAATGGTCAGGGTTAGCTTAGTATTCGCTGCCTGACTGATCATTTGTCTAGCCAACCACCAGGACCTTTTAAAATAAATGCTTAATGCTTCAACAATGCCTAAAACAACGATAAACCAGGCGAAATAAGGGGCTAAATCGGTAAAATAGACAATTGCGAAGCCTACTAGCATTAATCCAATAGATTTTGCGTACGCTTTAATAGAGTTAACTTCGACGATAGATTCATCAAAAGTTTCAGAAAAATGACTTTTGTCTAATGTATATGAAGTTGAATAATGAAATGGCGTGGGCATTACACTTTACGATAATGTTAAAACCCTAGTGTAACGACAATTTACCTAGTTAGACAATTGTTTTTCCTGAGCAATCACGCAGAATTAAACGATGCTGACAGAAATTATAATCTAACTTTCAGAGTCAAAGCTTCAACAGTGCGCGGCAAAATTCACCCCTGCAGCTCCCTATTTCGCAACCACATCACGAGTCCTAAAATCAGAAAGCTGAAAGGCATGAAAAAGAGAATAACGATAACCTGTCGCTTTTGCTTGCTGGTTAAATCTAAGCGCTCAACCGTCATTTTCTTATCACCAATAAATGCTTTGTAATCGAGCTCTAACAGCCAGTTCACTACATTCAGCCCCATTTGTGCGTTGCTGTATTGGTCGATGTAAACGTTGGTTAAAAAATCTGCGTCCGTGAATACGATTAATCGCGTGTCTGAGGTTTTTCCGCTTTTGATGTTGGCAGCGTTTTTTTCATCAATAACAACATACGAGAACGGAACAGGACCTGCGGTATCTGCTCCTTTATCAAAGCGTATCTCTAAATTGCGATTGGTTTCTGCCCAACTGTTTGTTGTCGATGCCGTTGACGCAATCACTGCATGCTTTATGTTTGGGCTGCGCTTTTCCAGCAGGGTGATTGAACGAGGACGAATATAAAAGGTGTAATCCAAACCCTCAGTAATGGCTTTGTGGCGTTGATAGTTTTTGGTTGCCGGGCTACCAACATCTTCACCCACATAGTTAGTTATATCAACAACGATATCCGCTTCAACATTCAGTCCCCACTGATTCAAGATTGAATTCAAATCAGGGTTCTTGGTTAATTGCTCAGCGCTTAGAGTTTTATCCGGTGTGGTAACAAACGTGTGTTCAATTAAAAATAAGGCATCTCCACCTGCTAACAAATAAGCTTCAATTAATGCTTCTTCGTTTTTGCTTAATTCACTTTTCGGGCCAGCGATAATTAATACATCGCAGTCTTCAGGAATAGACTGACTAATGCCCAGCATCAATGGTTTACTAATAATATTGTTGTCGGTAAGTAACTGAGCGAATTTAGATAAACCCGTATTGTCCTCATTCCCCGTTGAATATTCGCCGTGCCCCGTAAGGAAGTAAACGGTCTTTTCTACTCGACTCGCACTCGCTATCGCATTGGTCAAAAGCTCTTCAGATAACGGGTTTTGGCTAAAATCGACATCTTTTCGGTTGATCCCAGACTGCACAATGACTTTCTGTTCTTGGCTATTGATCACATTACCAAACTTCGCGGCGTAAGCTACTTGCTCAATAGGGTCAATAATCTCAGTAGTCACAAAACCATTTGACGTTCTTTCGTATTCTTTAAATAAATCCTGTAAATATTTTGGCGGTGTTCCCACGAAAAAAGCCGTGAGCTGAACCTCTCGTTCTAATGCACCAAGAAACTCGATCGTGTTTGCCGACAGGGTATGCTGCTTGCCTTTTGTAACATCCCACCTTAATTCAGAATTGGCAGCCAGATAATTACTGAGGCCAATAAACGTGACGCTAGTAACAGCAATTGCAATGATAACGCCCAACTTCTTCCACTGTTTTGGTAGCAACTGCACCTTGTCGCTACGCGGTAGTTCTAGTTCTGACGTTGTTGCTCGAAACCGATATGCAAGGGTCACGACGATGATAACAATAAGTAAAAGCCCACTGCTGATAAGCAAAGCTAGCGCTAAAAAGGACAGCTGTTGTTCGATATAAAAAAGCGAGGCACCTAGCGCCAGACCAATAAGCGATAGTCCGAAAAGGATTGGTGGTGAAGCTCGCGAAACTGAGCGCGAACTAAGGATTGATTTAATCATTATTGCCACAGCCTGTTGTCGATGCTTAACCGGGTTAACACTAAGCAGAGAATTATCCCCGTTAGATAATAGGTAATGTTGCTAGGCGTAATAATGCCCACTGCAAAATTCTCTAAGTGCGTGCGAGTGCTCAATTGTATGAAAAAGGACTCAGTCGACCCAGTGAAATACTTCGTAAAGCTAGTTGAAAAGTACAATGAAAATATCACGGCGTAGGACACCAGTGCGGCAATTATTTGATTACGAGTCCACGACGAAACTAGTAAACCAACGGCAATAAAAAAAGCGCCTTCCAGCCATATCCCAACATAGCCATAAAAAATACTCGCGGCGTCCGGGTTGCCAAAATACTCTAAAATAAAATAGTAAATAAGGGTCATGCCGATTAACAATGAGTAGAAAATTAACATGCTCAGATACTTACCTAAAACAATCATGCTAAGGCTCAGAGGTGATGTCAGTAAAAACTCCATCGTACCGTTGGCTTTTTCCTCTGAAAACATTCTCATTGTTAGCAGCGGAATTAAGAATACGAACATAAATTCCATCAGTATGAACATATCCCGCAGCGACGCTTCGTGATTCTGGTCAATAATGAGAAAAAAGAAGGCGTTAAACAGCGACAGCGTCGCTATTAAAATAATGTATGCGATGGGAGAACTAAAATAGCTGTGTAGTTCTTTTTTTACTATTGCGAAGGTTTTATTCATATTTTACAGCCCCTGTCCTAGAAAATTCAGCGGGGCTTGCTCTTGATGATAGTCGATGAATATTTGCTCCAAAGTAACCGGATGTGATTGAGCTAATTGCTGCTTTTTAAGCAATTCTTCTAGGGATTCATCCAGCACAATGTGTCCCGCCTTCATCATTAATATGCGCTGGGCTACTTGCTCAATTTCATTTAGCGTGTGAGTGCTTAATAAGACCGTTCGCTGATTCCTTTGATTTTTAATTAACGCTAACACCTGCAAAATTTGAATTGGGTCGAGACCGCTTGTCGGCTCATCTAAAATCAACAATTTCGGCTCATGAATAATTGCCTGTGCTATACCAACGCGCTGTTTATAGCCCTTGGACAAGGTTGCAATCTTTTGATTTTTTACGCGCTGTAAATCGCAGTCATCCAACACTTTAGCAACCTGAAATGACTCCCTCTTTGCCGCAACGCCTTTTATTTGTGCCGCAAATTTTAAATAGCTAGCTACCGTCATCTCGCTGTATAAAGGCGGTTTTTCAGGAAGGTAGCCAATTTTTTCCCGCACTGAAAGAGAATGCTTTGCAATATCTTCACCATCGATAATCACAGTGCCAGAAGATGCGGTAAGAAAAGTCGTTAGAATACGCATCAAGGTTGTTTTGCCAGCACCATTTTTACCTAAGAAGCCAACAATGTCGCCTTTATTAATTTCAAAAGAAACGTTTTCCAAGGCTTGGTGAGCACCAAATTTTTTACTAATATGTTTAGCAATCAACATCTATACTGGGCCTCTCGTAATACTGCTGCAATAGTTCTGTAATAGTGTGCTGATGGCACAGTAATGATTTAGTAGATATTCACAATAGTTCAGAACCCGTTCGATAATGCTCACTGGACCATGGCTGCGTCTCTTTTACACTTGTGTGTACAAAGACACAACATGTTTCTCTCAATTCAGAACCAAGCGTCATTCACCTTATCGCAATAACAGAAAAAAGATAAGCTCGTCAAAAAATCACAGGCCTTACACACCAATGCACTGCGACTGTTAACCTTAACTTATGATTTTTTGATGCCTAAATTAAGTTTTCAGGTCGAGCTCATTTTTTACATCTTCGGGAGGGTCAATTTTAACGTGTAAATTGGCAAAATTATTGAGCTTGTCTTTAAGCCGCTGTGAATAGGTCACAAAATTGATGAGTGCACCGGCATCTTCGCGCGACGTATCGGCCATGAGCAATAGCAAACTCCTGCTGACGTCATTAATTTCATGCTGCAGTTCTTTTTCTTTTGAGCTTAATAGTCGCTTTTCGGGCTGAAGCTTCGCATCCAACATTTCACTCGCAATCTCGTCAAACACATCAAGTGTTTTAATTGATAGCCCGCGGATCAAGAGGAGTAAATCACTTTTTAGTTCGATGTATTTCTCATTTATCACCCGTTTCACTTTAAATAAGTCGTTAATTGAATCATGTATCTGAAACAAATAATCAAACTGGTTAATGAGTTTAATGAGAGCCTTGGATTCATTCTTTTGATTAATCAGAATAACCGCGCTAGAAAAATAATGCATATATTGATTCTTAAGATAATTCACGTATTCAATTCTTTTCTCAGCCGAGTTGAACACGCCGCTATAGTTAGTCTCTATGCTTAAGGTGACCTGATTATAGTTTTCTTGCAAAAATCGAAATAAGTGTTCCGATGAAGCATCTAGCTTCTGTTTTACAGAGTCGAAATTATCGTCAGAAGTTAAAGTAAGCAATTCAATTCGCTCAAAATCCATTTTACCCTCTCCAAACAAGTGGTCGACAAAACGTGTGAAAGGAGTAATAAATATGGTAAAAATCAAACTCGCTGTGACATTAAAAATCAAGTGAATATTTGCTAAGGCAATAGCAGGATTCTGATCAAATTCTGCCAACTTATAGCCGAATATGAGCAGTACAGGAAAAAATAATAGCACCCCGCCCACATTAAAAAGAAAGTGGCTAAAGGCCACTTTTTTAGCAGAGACATCTAAACTAATGACCGCTAAAAATGCAGTTGCAGTAGTGCCAATATTCGCACCTAATATTAGAGGAACGGCATTCTCTAGCCCCAATACTCCCTGTTGCGTGAAAATAATAGCTAATCCCGTTGTGACAGAACTAGACTGCACTAACGCAGTAAAAAGACATCCAACCAGAAGAGCATATAGTGGATTTTGTGCTTCGGTTAGCATTGAAACTAATGCTTCATTGTTTTGCAGAGGTTCAAGTGTGCTAGATATCAAGTTAAGACTAAAAAATACGAAACCAAAATAAAATACAGCCTTACCAAAAATTGAAGCCCTGCTATTAGTGAAAGTTAATATGAAACCAATGATAATAAAAATGGGTGCAAAATTAGTTAATTTGAAGGCCACAAGCTGAGCAGTAATCGTGGTTCCTATGTTACTTCCAAAAATAATGCCCACGCTATTTTTAAATGAAAGAACCCCCGCATTTACTAGACCGATAGAAATCACAGATGTTGCAGAGCTTGATTGAATGATCATTGTCACTAGCGCACCAATAAGCACACCAAAAATAGGAATGTTTGTTGCGGATCCCAAAAATTTTCGGAACCGGTCACCAGAAATTTGTTCGATTTCACGAGAGAAATTATCAAGACCAAACACAAATAAAATAATGGCCGTTATGCCCGTCATAACAAGTTGTAGAATTTCCAATTGTTTACCTCAACTATATTGATGTTATGTGTCGTTTTTGCTCAACGAATAGATAAACTTTTTCCTAATTAGGTACTTTTCAGTTTCGACAGCAATGAAAACGATGGACGCAATTGCCACACAAAGCCCTAGATCTGAAAATGGCAATGGCTGAGTGCGAAATAATTCATTAAATATAGGGGTATATATCAAGACTAGTTGCAAAAAAGCGCCTATAGCAATGGCAATGATTAAAAATGGATTCGTGAATATGCCCTGCGTGAACAAAGACTCAATGTCAGATCTGACCGCTAAACTATGAAATAGCTGAGCAAAAACGAGGACAGTAAATACCATGGTTTGCCAATAGACCAAGTCTTGTAAAAGGGCCCACTTTAAGGTGCCTAAGCACAAGGCGCCAATTAACACCCCGACCCAAAGAATATGTTGCCACATGCCGTTGGCAAAAATACTTTCTTGTTGCTTTCGTGGCGCTTTTTTCATCGCGCCTTTCTCTGCTGGCTCGGCGCTAAAAGCCAGTCCTGGCAGTCCGTCTGTCACCAAGTTTATCCATAATATATGAATAGGTAAGAGCGGTATTGGCATGCCCAGAGTGGGGGCCATTAATAACGTCCAAATTTCGCCTGAGTTAGATGTCATGGTATATTTTATAAACTTTCGAATATTATCGTAAATACGTCTGCCAGCAGCTACGGCTTTTACAATGCTCGAAAAGTCGTCATTAAGCAAAATCATATCCGCTGCGCCTCTCGCTACATCTGTTCCTTTTTGACCCATGGCAATTCCAATATTGGCGTGTTGCAGGGCCGGCGCATCGTTTACGCCGTCACCGGTCATCGCAACAAAATGACCCTGCTGCTGTAGGGCGTTAACAATTCTGAGTTTTTGTTCTGGTGTAACACGTGTATATACGTTAATTTTAACCACTTGATTAAGGAAATCCTCATCGGATAACGCATCTAATTCGTCGCCATTCAACGCAATAATCTCTCCCTTTCCAAGCTGCAACTCTCTGGCGATAGCTATTGCGGTTCCTTGGTGGTCGCCGGTGATCATGACTGGTGTTATACCCGCGCCAATGCACTGTTGAACCGCTTTAGGCACTTCGCTCCTTATCGGGTCTGAAATCGCGACAAGCCCCAGAAATGTGAGCTCAGATTCAGCGCTATTTGGCTCATTACTATCAGGTAAAGAATCAAACTTACGCATCGCAAGTGCTAAAACTCTATCCCCTTTGGATGAAAGATCTTCGACCTTATCAAGAATGCTTTTTGCACAAAAATCCGTTTTTTCTGAACCATATTCACCCGTCGAGCAACTAGTCACTACTTCTTCAGGTGCGCCTTTGATAAATGCAATAAAGCCTGTGTCACAACGATGAATAGTCGTCATTTTTTTACGAGTACCGTCAAAAGGGATCGTACTTACTAGCGGAAATTTATCCAGTAACTGCTTTTTATCAAAGCCATATAATGCGGCCATGTTAAACAAAGCAACTTCCGTCGGTTCACCCGTGGCCTTTTTATTGCGCAGCTCCACGTCATTACTTACCGCCATGCCCACAGCAAGGAGATAATGCGTATCGCTTAACTTCGTAATATCGTCACTTCCATCGAAAATATGTTTCGCAAGCATTTTATTTTCAGTCAGCGTGCCGGTTTTATCTGTGCAGATAAAAGTGACTGCACCCAATGTTTCAACAGCGGGCAGGTTTTTTATTAAGGCCTGCTGTTTGAGCATTTTACTCGCACCCAGCGCAAGAGAAATAGTGATGACGGCGGGTAAAGCTTCTGGTACTGCCGCTACCGCCAAGCTCAGCGCAGTAAGTATCATAGTCATTAAAGGATGTCCTTGCAGCAGACCCGCAAGTAAAACAATCATGCACACGCATAAGATAGCCAATACTAAATATTTACTGAAAGAACTGAGACGAACTTGGAGCGGCGTTTTAGCCTGCTTTTCTTGGTCTAACAAATTCGCTATGCGGCCAATTTCTGTATTAATACCGGTGGCAAAAACCACGCCACTTGCTTTGCCCAAGGTTACTACGCTGCTTTTAAAAGCAAGATTACCTTTATCTCCAAGGGCTAACGTTGGTGAATCCAATGCGTCAGCTTGTTTTGTCGCAGCCATTGATTCGCCGGTGAGTGCAGACTCATCAATTTGTAACCCTTGCACCGTTAGAAGACGAACATCTGCAGGCACTATATTGCCCTGCTCTAACAAAACAATGTCACCAGGAACTAAGGCTTGAGTTGAAATAACAACAACAGAATTATCGCGTTTCACCTTAACTTGCGGTGTCGCTAATTGTCTTAAAGCTAAAAGGGCCTGCTGCGCTTTGCGTTCTTGATAGGTACTTAATACTGCATTGAGTATCAATATAGTGAAGATGATTAAGGCGTCTGTAAATTCACCTAAGGCTGCTGAAATCGCAACGGCAGCTAATAAAATAACCGTCATGATTTCGGTAAACTGGCGTAAAAACAACCTAACGATACCGTTAAATTTAGTCACCGGCAGCTGGTTTTTACCATAGCTTGCCAACGCCTGCTTAACTTGCAATGGTGTTAAACCCTCCGGTTTTGAATTCAGACGCTTGAGTGCCTCCTCGCTTGTTAGCGTGTGCCAGTTTATTGGATTGTCGTAGCCTTCCATTTAGCTGGGCCCAACAAATAGATAAATTAACAGTGCGGTAGAGAAGCCTATCGCTAACGTTTTTAGACCACTGAAGTACCAAGGAATACCGGAAATACCACTGAGTAAGACACCGAGTGTAAATAGCAGCAAGCCGGCAATGCATAGGCTCGACCAAAGCGGCGCTGTCACCCATAAAAAGCCTGCTTCATTTAGCCAAAGAGGGATCATGATCAATACTGAGATCACAAGAGGAGCTAAGCCATTGACTAAGGCTACTACAACGGGAACAAAGGTAGCGGCATGTGCATGCGAAGAGTCGCTCAAGTCGGATAGCATTGCATCTTCTAATTGACGAAGAATTAACTTTCGTTCCGCTCTTTCGCTCACATAAGCGCTGCTGACACCCGAAACGGCTAGAGCAATAGCAGCCCCTAAACAGACATTTATTACACTGGGAACGTGCACGTCTGCACTCAACATAAACCCAAGAATTAAACCGAACATGGTAAGTGCTCCGTCGAATCCATTAACGACAAAATAACGTCGTATAATGGATTGAGATTGACTTAAGCTTATGAGATTTATCAATCTCTTTAACATATTTTCGCCAAATTATTAGATTGATTAACCGCCGTTGGTTTCAACAGCGTCTATGCTATGTACGCTTGCTCCTAACTCATTTATTTTTGCCTGTATTTTTTCAAAATCGATGTGTTTACCAACCACATCCAAGCAGATAGACTCCGTACTTTGATCAATTTCTAAGACTTCTAATACAACCTTCCACGTCGCGTCTAATTGTGAAAGCGCCAGTGCAAAATCATAAGCATTGGGTTTATGAGGCTTTAATACGTCAAGCCGCAATCGACAAACATTAGCCATAAAATGGCCCCTTAACGATGCTAGTTAATTATTATCATGCACTCGAACCGCCAATACATCCTGTTTAACACCGTGCAAAACTGCGTTAGCAGTCGAGCCAAGGAGCAATTTGATACCGCTTCTGCCATGTGTTCCGATTACGATCAAGTCTGCATCGATATCATTTGCAATTTGTTTTATTTCATCAGCCGCATCACCAGCCTTTAGGTGAGTGTTCTGTTTTTTAATGCCAAATTTTTGAGCAATCTCATCTAGTTTCGCTTGCGCTCTAGCCAAACGCTCAGAGTCGTCGATAGCGCTATAGTCAGCACCATAAAGATAAGGTTGAATATACATAGACGATAGCGGAATGTAAGCCAAACTAAGATCATCTGGAGATTGACAAACTATCAGTGCCTTTTTTATAACCGTCTCATAATCTGCGTTAATATCAATTGCCACTAAAATCTTTTTGTAAGTGCTCATAATATCTTCCTTTGAAGCCACGCGTTCGCAAACAGGCTTGTCGTTTTTAAAAGTCACTTCATATTAACAAAGTAAAATTAGAGAAAGTTGACCCACATCAAGTCAAAAACCTTTTTATCGTTTATTTTATTCTAGGGTGGTTAATGCAGCGTTAAAAACAGCAATTGTTCAGACGATGCACTCGATGAAAAAGGAAACAATAATGAGTAAGCGCGCTATATTGACGGGTCTATCGTGTATTTTTAGCTTGTTTGCGTGTGACCAAGGTGTAAATTCCCCAAGGGGCTTTAGCTTACCTGAGGGTAAGCCTGACGCAGGTAAACTAGTATTTTTAAAGCATCAATGTGTTGCCTGTCATAGCATCCCCGGACTAGAGGATAACGCCGTAGAGCGCGAACATTCACCTCCAATTTCACTGAGTTCGAATTCAGCGATAGTAAAAACCTACGCAGAATTGGTGACAAGCATTATTAATCCTTCTCACAGAATATCGAGAGGAGCGCAGTGGGCAACCTCTGATGAAAATAAAGATTCTGTTATGCTGAACTACAATGATGTGCTCACGGTAACTGAATTGATAGATTTAGTTGCTTACATTCAACCTCATTATCAAGTCACGCCTTGGCCTTATACTGTTTATCCGGTCTATGAAATACACTCACCAGCGCCTAAAACACCATAGACTCTCCGCGCGCAGGTACTTTCACTCGTATATTTAAGTCTTGCCATATGCGAGTAGAAAGTGCATCTAGTGCCATTGGCTCTCCATGGACTAATACCACTGATGGTTTATTTTTAAAGCCTTTCAACCAATCCAATAGTTGATCTTGTCCGGCATGAGCTGAAAATCCACCTAAGGTTTCAATTTGCGCTTTTACTGCAAAATCGTCGTTAAACATTTTAATGTGTTTTTTACCGTCTACTATCAAGCGCCCTAACGTTCCATTAGCTTGGTAACCACAAAAAATAATCGTATTTCGACTATCCCAAATGCGTTGTTTAAAATGATGCCGAATTCTGCCACCGGTGCACATTCCACTACCAGCAATGATAATTACTCCTTTTTTTAAACGATTAATAGCAATGGATTCTTCAACCGAAACTGATAAATATAGATTAGGAATAAAGTCTTCTAAAATCGAGGTCGCCAATGGCGTCGCTAATTGAATTTCGTCTTGGTCTAAAGAACGGAACCATTTGTCGTAAACGCGCGTTACCTCAATCGCCATCGGGCTATCAAGAGCAACATGCCAATTTTTGAGCAGGCCTTCATTGTGTAAAGTACCCAGATAAAACAAAATTTCCTGAGTACGACCAACCGCAAAAGCAGGGATCAGGATATTCCCACCGCGCGCTTCGGTGTCTATTAGAATTGTTTTGAGCTGCTCTACCGTGTCCTCAATGTCTCTATGATTGCGATCCCCGTAAGTGCCTTCCATGAGCACCACATCTGCCTCTTCGATTATGCTGGGATCTTTCATTAACACTGCGTTTTTATTACCTAAGTCACCAGAGAAAACCAACTTTTTAGATGTATTATTTTCATCAATGAAAAGTGAGACAATGGCGGAGCCAAGGATGTGCCCAGCATCCTGAAATTCAACGCGCAAACCATTCAATACTTCTACTTGTTTGCCGTATTCAACCCCTTTACAAAGCGCTAGTGTATCAACTACATCTTCATCATCGTATTCAGGCAACAGCGGTTTTTTGCCTTTTCTTGCTCTGCGCACATTTTCTCTCTCCAAATCACTGAGATAAATACCTACCGAGTCTCTTAGCATCACACCCAACAACCCTTGCGTAGCGCTTGAGCAACAAATATGGCCACAAAACCCTTGATTCACCAATTTTGGTAACATGCCACAATGGTCAAGATGAGCATGCGATAATATTACAGCCTCAATTTTGTTAGGATTGAATTCAAATTCCTCTTTTTGCATTCGTTCAACGTTATGCCCACCTTGATGCATCCCACAATCAAGTAAGACACGTCCGAAACTAGATGACTCGACCATGTGGCACGACCCTGTCACCTCTTGCGCTGCGCCATAGAACGTAATTGTAGCCATGAGTTTCCCTTATTCATTGTGCATAACGTAAGGCGCTATGAAGCTTTCAACTTCAAGGAACAGTCTGCCAACGGTAGCTAAAAGCATTGGTAAGTCGCTCAAATAATATAGCATTGGAAATAATAGTTTTTGATCCCCATCAATACGCTTAGCTAACATTTAAAGTAAATTGAAACTTGGCTGTTTAGCATGTAGCAAAGTTTGATGGGTAAAAAGCCTTGTTGTTTTATCCCGCTGCAGGGAGGACATTGAATGACATTCTTTGTATTGTTTTTGCCGCAGACTTTGCGCTATTTGTTGCCGCACTCTTTCTGTAATAGTCTACGCTTACGAATAAGCAACAAACTCTTTAAATATATTGCTGAGCTTTTAAACCTAAGGATTAATTGATGAAATTCAAAGACTACTACAAAATTTTGGATGTAGATGAAACTGCAGATTTGAAGGAAGTTAAAAAGGCGTATCGTAAACTCGCACTTAAATTTCATCCCGATACGAGCACCGCTTCAGACGCAGAAGCAAAATTTAAGGAAGTGGCTGAAGCATACGAAGTATTAAAAGATGCAACAAAACGAGCTGAATATGATGATTTAAGACGTTATGGCGCCAGCTCAGGCGACGGATTTAATGCACCGCCAGGTTGGCAGTCCTCAACAGGAAGCAATCAATATCGGCAACAGGGACACGGTGATTTTTCAGATTTTTTTAATTCGGTTTTTGGCGACAGAGCACGGAGCTCTGAACGCTCCCCGGACTATGGACCAGATTTATTTAAAGGCCAAGATCTAGAAATGGAGTTACCTGTTTTTTTAGAAGAAGCCGTTGCAGGCAAAAGCAAATCGATTGATTACCACGTTCCCGTTTATGTCAATAATCAGGTGAAGCAAGTCAAAAAATCTCTTAACGTTAAAGTGCCTTTAGGTGTGACAGATGGCGAGCGTATCAGGCTCAAAGGCCAAGGTGCTCCTGGCAGTGAAAATAAGTTAAATGGTGATTTGTATCTGATCATTCGTCTAGTTCCTCATCCTTTGTTTGATGTAGAGGGCATCAACTTAATACTTACGTTACCACTAACACCATGGGAGGCGGCACTTGGCACTAAACTTGAGATCCCAACTTTAAACAGCAAAGTTAAACTGAACATTCCAGCAAATAGTCGAGCAGGGCAAAAGTTGAGGGTTAAAGGCAAAGGACTGAAGAATAAAACGGGTCAGGGCGATTTACTTGTCGTTATAAAAATTGATATTCCCCCCTCAACCACCAGCGAAACAAAACGTTTGTGGGCTGAATTGGCTGAGACTGAAAAGTTTAATCCTCGATCGGACTGGAGTTAATAGATATGGCAGACGTTACCCTATATATCGACATTGAAGAATTGTGCGAAAATGAAAACATTGACCAAGAAGTTATCGTTGAAGTTGTTGAATACGGTATTGCAGCGCCCCTGCGCGGTGAGACTTTTTCAGAATGGATTTTTGATTTAGAGAATGCGTACTGGATTAAAAAAGCCGTTAAATTGAACCAGCAGTTGTTACTCGATTGGGTTGCTATCAGTATGGTTATCGATTTAATGAAGGAGAAAGAAACGCTATTGCAAGAAAATGACCAATTAAGAAGCAGGTTAAACAGGCTACTCTAACACTGCTTTCTTCACTGCTCTCAAGAACGCCGTTCTCAAAAACGCAATTCAAACATAATCATGAAACTTGACGTGGGACAAAGTTAAATAGACTAAACATTGTAATGTAGAAACGAATAACGAGTGTTCGTCTTTTTGTTTCTGCGCGAAGGCGCAGACATTATATGGAAGTAAACTATCATGATACATTTACGAAATAATTTATTAAATTCTTTTTCTATTGACGATCGAGTTCAATTGTTTCCTTACCTCAAACTGGTGAATCTGCCCTTAGGCACTATCATTTATGAACCCTATCAGAAACGTGAATACGTTTACTTTCCTATTGATTGCATTATTTCTACGTTTTATGTGACAGCTGACGGCGCTTCAGTCGAAATATCTATAGTGGGTAATGAAGGTATTTCAGATATTGCCTGCTTTATGGGGGGCGAAAGTACACTGAACTTAGCTGTGGTACAAAGTGAAGGATTTGCTTATCGACTATCGGCAGCTGAATTGCGCAAACGGTTTAATAATCACTCCGACATTCGCGGTCAACTTCTTAATTATACCCAATCTTTAATTGTACAAATATCACAAACTGCGGTTTGTAATCGTCATCACAGCATTCAGCAGCGACTATGTAGATGGTTACTGCTGTCATTAGACCGCATATCAAGCAATAATCTGACTATGACACATGAACTCATTGCCAGCATGTTGGGTGTAAGGCGTGAGGGTGTAACTGAAGCCGCGGGTAAATTACAAAAGCAAGGAGCAATAAGTTACGCACGCGGCCACATTAAGGTTTTGGACAGAGCTAAATTAGAGTTCCTTTCCTGTGAGTGTTATCAAGTGGTGAAAAACGAATCGGCTCGGATAGACAATAAAACGTCAACTCAGCAGCGGCGCGCTAGCGTTTGCTAGCTAAACTATCAACAGCATATTACTCGAGCTTTTTCTCCAACAATGTGGTTGATTTTTCTGGCGTGCTGTGAAGATGTGTAAAGTAGTGTACGGTGGTGCAAGCGACAACATCCCCTAATACGTTCACGGATGTTCGCAACATATCTAAAATGCGATCTACGCCAAGAATCAATGCAATACCTGCAGCCGGAATACCCACACCTTCCAGCACCATACTCAGAATGATGATCCCAGCGCCAGGTGTTGCAGGAGAGCCAATTGAGGCGGCGACCGACATGGTAACGATAAAGAAATAGCTTGAAAGGCTTAAATCCACATTAAAAACTTGCGCTAAAAACACGGTCGCAACGCCTTGATACAAGCCTGTTCCTGTCATATTGATAGTTGCTCCTAAAGGAACCAGAAAGCGCGCAATTTCAGGATTGACCATCAACTTGTCTTCCACCACCTGCAAAGTAATCGGCATAACCGCAGCAGAACTACTCGTAGAAAAAGACAGCAAAAGAAGCTCTCTAACATTCTTAAAAAACTGCCCCAAGGGCTGTGCTAGCGTCACTTTAGCAACCACAAAATAAAGTAATCCGACAAGCAGTAAGCCAAGCACAACCGTTGAAACATAAACCGCCATTCCTGCCAGAACATCAATACCAAGATTGGCAACCAATCGAGTAATCAGCCCAAAAACAGCAATAGGAGCGAGCAACATAGCCCAAGATACAATGCGCAGGCTAACTTCTTGTAAAGCGCCCATCAAATCAAATAAGGGTTTAGATTGCTGTGCAGGAATAGCCAACATTGCCACGCCTAAAACAGCAGCAAACAAAATGACCTGCAGCATTTCACCTGATGCCATCGATGCCAACGGGTTTTTGGGGATGAGCTCTGACACCTTGTTTGGTAATTCTGACATGGCTGGAAAACCCTGTGCGCCCGCGCCAGCAACCGTGATTGAGTTTGCATCAATCAAGGCACTGGCATCTACAAATTGACCCGGTTGAATATTGAGTGCCAAACCAATACCAATTGTTGCTGCTACAGCGGTGGATACAACAATAAATGCAAGTGCAATTAAGCCATTCTTTTTGATTGCATCTGGGTTATTGTTAGCCGCCAATCCTCTTACAATCGACGCAACCACAAGCGGAACAACAATCATTTGAATGATAGCCAAAAAAACCTGCCCTGGTAACGCGAGCCAAGCGGTTATTGTCTTAACCGTGTCTGCTGATATAAGTCCTAAATCCGGACCTAACAGCACACCCGCAATCACCCCAAGCATTAATGCAATTAATACTTTTAACCAAAGACGAGTGCTAATAAGGCGATCAAACTGATCGGCAAGACTTTTAAGATGATCTCGAAACAATCTACTCATTCTATATCATCCTTTTTACACAGCGCTTTTGACAGCGTTGAACCTGAGGCGTGGTCACTTCTCACGGCTAAAACATCTTGCTTTGCGCAATGCAGCAAGGTGTTTGTTGCTGAAGATAGCAACACCTTATATTCACTGCTTGCATGCGTGCCGATCACGATAAGATTAGCCTTAATATTGTTTGCGGTTTGGCATATTTCACCTGCTATATCGCCAATAGGTGTATGAATGTTGTTTTGTGGTATGCGGAATTTGTCTGCTATTTGGGTCAAACGACGTCTAGCTTGCAGGGCAATATCGTTTATATAGTCAACGCCAAACGAACTTATATAGGGTTGAAAATAAGAAGTTGGTAGTGTCACAAAAATCAGATGTAGTTTACTCGGTTCATCGGCAACACATAGCGCACTCTGCAGTACTTCATCGAACTCAGCATAAACATCGACTGCGGCAATGATGCATTTATATGCTTTCATGCTTGGCCTCGGGGCTATCAAATTTAGCCTGTTATGTTAACTACGCCCATGATAACGAAACCATGCCAAGAGCATTTTGACTAACGTCAAATTTTTTCAACTATTCATGAAAAATGAAAATTGACCAACGCTTAATTTAAATTTAAGCAAGCGAGCACAGCACCACTCATTATTAAGAATCTAAGCTAGTTGTCGAAGATGAATAAGATGAGTCTTTTGAAAGAATTTGATTTAAAACTCGAGTGTCTAGGATTATTAGATGACGATTGCTCACCGAAATTACTCGCTTAAGCTGAAAGCTAGCAAGCACCCGACAAACAGTTTCTAACGCCATTCCCAAGTAATTAGCGATATCGGTGCGAGTCATACTCAATCTAAATTCTTTCCCGGATAAGCCTTGACTGGTAAAATTGTTTGCAAGTTCCAAAATAAAATGAGCCACCTTCTGTTCGCTAGAGCAAGAACTCAAACACATCATCATCATTGAGTCACATAATAAAGTGTGACTCATTGATTTAAATAAACAGGTTCGAAAATCATCGCTACTTTTAACCAAGTTATAAACCTCAGACTCTTTTATAAAGCAGACGCTACTGGTTTCTAGAAAAACGATATTTTGGTTATGTACGTGCTCGTCAAATCCATCGACGCCAAGCAGATCACCCGGAAAGAAAAATCTCGTAATACATTCATCTCCACAGGCAGAAGTAATAAATGCCTTCGCTGAACCCGAGCGCATAATATATATGCCTTGAAATGACTCCCCCGCTGACAATAAAGCTTGTCTTGTATGAAACACTCTGTGCGAATTGCCAAGCATGAAATTGTTTGATTTAGCAGCACTTTCTAAGCATACTTTAGACCAAGGGCTGGCGTTACTTGCCGGGTTAAAATCTAATGATGTCATTTTCATCTGCTTTTGGCCTCCAGGTTAATTGTATTAAGTTGACGGCAGGTAAGAGTTTAAAGCTCGAGCAGTCAAAAATATTGGTACGGAATAAAGAGTAGCGGCAAATGGGAAGGGTCGCTATCCGAATGACTACCTAAATGATTGCGGAAAATACCTAGTTAAATCAAAAATAAGGATGTTGAAAATGAGCCAAGCCGATCAGCTTACCTTAGCGCAGGTTCTCTCAAGTGAAGATAGCAGCGCGCAGAATATAAAGGATGCAAGCGCACGTTTACTTGCCATTCTTGACGCAAGCCCAGACGCGTTCATCATCATCGATCAAGATGGCAAAATTGAGCTGGTGAATGCAACGGTTGAAAGCATGTTTCTATATAGTAAAGAAGAATTATTAGGCCATAATGTGAATATGCTCATACCCGATTCAGTCAAACATGCGCATAACACTTATCTATCATCTTATAAGGAATCTGGTAATTCGAATATAATCGGCACGGGTCGAAAGCTTCGAGCGAAAAAATCAGATGGTAAAGAATTCCCCATTTACCTTAGCGTCGGTGAGATAAAACACGCAAGTCATGCTCAATTTGTTGGAATAATTCGAGATATTTCTTCAGAAGAGCAGTACCAAACGACTTTGATAGACAATCAACAGAAGTTGACGCAAGCAGCAAGGTTAAGTTCGATGGGAGAGTTAGCCGCGAGTATTGCTCACGAAATAAACCAACCATTAACCGCTATATCAAACTACGCTCAGGCCGCTAAGCGTTTGCTAAGCTCAAACGACACTGACAAAACAAAAATGATACATCAAGCACTTGATGGAATCGAAAGCCAAGCTCAACGTGCAAATGAGTTTATTGCGGGACTAAAGGCTCTGGCTAACAAACATGCGTCGCACCGAGAAAGAGTGGCTCTTTTGCCGCTAATGCAAGAAAGCGTGAAGCTAGCGCAGCTAGATGCGCGTGTGCTAAATCATGAAATTATCCTGGATTTAGAAGAAGGTCAGGGCATTGAGGTTTTCGCCGATCCCATCCAAATACAGCAAGTCCTTCTCAATTTAATTCGAAATGCCTTGGACGCAATTGAACAAGTCAAAGGCAGCCCATTACTCATTAGAACCACACGATTACCTAACAGTGATATTGAGATATCGGTTGCTGATTGTGGTACGGGCATCGAAAAGCAAACGGCAGAGCGGATTTTCACACCCTTTTTTACGACCAAAACGAGCGGTATGGGCATTGGGCTAGCAGTTTGCAAAACAATTATTAACGCTCACGGTGGCTGCATATATTTTGCTGAGAACGTTCCAAAGGGCTGTATTTTTTCATTTAGCTTACCCCTGTTTAACAAAAACCAACGGCAAATTGAGAAAACTCATGGATAAACGTGAATCAGAAAAGTTGCTGTCCGAAGCTATTGTTCACGTTGTGGACGATGATAAGGCGGTGTTGGATTCTATTAGTTTACTACTAACGAGTATTGGCATCTATCATCACACTTACAGCTCTGCGCAGGCCTTTCTTGATGCCTACGCTAAAGCTGAGTTCGATCACTACAAGGGCTGTATTTTAATGGATGTTCGAATGCCTCTTATGAGCGGTATAGAATGCCAAGACAAACTAAAAGAAATAAATTGCGAACTTCCTGTGATATTTATAACGGCTTATGGCGATGTTCCCACAGCGGTAGAGACAATGAAAAATGGTGCCGTGGACTTTATTGAAAAACCCTACCGAGAGCAAGTGCTCATAGATGCTATCCAAAAAGCCTTATTAACGAGTATAAATAGACAGTTAAAGGCTAAAAAAATATCTGATACCAAGCGCAAATTAGCAACGTTAAGCGCTCGCGAAACCCAAGTACTCCAAAAAATTCTAAATGGCAAAGCCAATAAAGTAATAGCACTAGAGCTTGGACTCAGTCAAAGAACAATCGAATTACATAGAGCACATGTAATGGAAAAAATGGACGTCAAATCGCTTGCTGAATTGATTAAAATAACACTGGATGCGATTGAATTAATTGATTCATAAGGTTTTCATTTATAAGCTTTTCCTATCTGTCGCAAATATAGACCAAACCAACTTAATCCGTAGGGTAAAAAAACGATATGTGATATATATGTTAATTATTGCTGCTGTTAAATATCACTTCAAAATTTTAATTTAAAGGCGTTTTCATTTACTCAATTTGCGGAGACAACATGAAATATTTTACGTTTATTATCGCATTAAGCGCTTTGGCTTTAGCCTCAGGTTGCGACCGTTCCAATGTAAAAGAGCAAGTAAAACAAGACAATCAGGCGGCCGTTGGCGGATGGCGAGTCAACTTCTTAGACGAATTTGATACTTTTAACGATGAAAATTGGCAAGATCAGATGATATGGGTCAACAACGAAGACCAGTGTTATGTACCAAACAATCAACACAATACTCGCGAAGTGAGTAACGGCACTCTTAAGCTTCGAGTGGTTGATTTAGGTGAGAAACGTCCTTGCGATAATATGAGCAAAGACGGCAAAAAACATCACGACACCCAATATGTCGCAGGTCGCATTGCATCTAAGAATCTTAAAGAATTTGTGAAGGGTAAGTGGACAGCCCGATTGAAAGTAGAGAACAGCGGCCAACCAGGTATGTTTCCGGCCTGGTGGTTACTAGGTGCTCTCAATAATGAACCTCCCGTGCAAGAGGCGGATGAAACTGTTTGCTGGCCGATGACAGGTTCAGGCGAAATTGATATTTTTGAACACCATAGCGATGGCGGTCCGGATCATTATGCAGCACGCACAATTAAAAGCCTTGGTTATTGTGACGGTGGCGATTGGCAAGCCGAAATGTTGGTCCAATCAGCAACCTTAGGTGAATATCATGATTATTCTGTAGAATGGCTTGGCAATGACCTTATTTTTCGTTTAGACGAAGTCGAAGTTTACCGGGTAAGTAATGATGAAGATCAGTTTCCTGAGCCTTTATTCGCGATCCTCAACTTTGCCAAAATTAACGACTCACCGATGACACAAAACTGGACCATGGAAGTGGACTGGGTAAAGCACGAAGTTTGGGAATAAAAACATATTGTAGGCAGCTAATCTTATGACAAAATTTACATTCAAATACCCGATTGCATTCGGCGCCTGCTTGGTGCTGATGCAAGCCTGTACGCTGCAAAAAACAGCATCGCCTGCATTGACAGAAAAACCCAAGGTACAGTGCATTTGGGGAAGCGATAAATTCGATATTTGTAGATACGACAGTAAAGAAGCCATCATAAATGCATTGATAGCAGAAATGACCGTCGATGAAAAAATTGGGCAAATGACACAGTCAGTTTGGCACAACAGTGTTTCACCCGAAATTATTCAAGACAGAAAAATAGGCTCAATTATACATACTGAGGGACCAACCCCAGGACCTAAGGTAAGTGATTGGGTAGCAAAATTTAACACGTTTCAAGCACACGCGTTAAAGACACGCCTAGGTATTCCATTATTAATAGGCGTTGACGCAATTCATGGTCAAAATACCTTTGAAGGTGCTGTTATATTTCCTCACAATATCGGCATGGGCGCCACGCGCAATTACGATTTAATTCGTCGTGCTGCTGAAATTACGGCAATCGAAACAGCAGGAACAGGTTTCAACTGGACGTTTTCGCCGGTAATTGCGATGCCTGAGCACGAGCATTGGGGCCGAGTTTATGAAGGCTTTTCAGAAGATGCTAATGTCACGACTAAAGCGCTAATTGCCTCAATACAGGGCCACCAAGGCACTGATTTAGCACAAGCCTATACCATCGCAGCAACCGCCAAACATTACCTTGGTGATGGCGCAACTGTGGGTGGGCGTGAAGGCGGAAATGCAATTATTAGTGAGAAGGCCTTAAGAGAGCGATTTTTACCCCCCTATCAAGCCGCTGTTAACCACGGCATTAGTGCAATCATGGTTGGGTTTAACTCTGTCAATGGCACCAACATGCATCAAAATACATATTTGGTTCAAGATGTATTAAAAGGGCAGCTTGGTTTTGATGGTGTTGTGATAACGGATTGGTTAGGCGGAACTCGCTGGGGGGAACCTCACACCGTCATTAACGCAGGTATCGATATTGCGATGCAACCGGCTAATCATGATGAGTTCATGGCTAAATTGAAAGAGACCGTGTTAGATGGCACCGTTAGCATGGAACGAATAGACGATGCGGTGCGCCGTATACTGGGATTAAAATTTGATCTTGGTTTATTCAACGACCCTTTCGCAAAAAAAGAACTTTCGGCCTTAGTAGGCTCTACTCAGCATCGAGAGGTTGCGCGCCAGGCCGTAAGAGAATCACTCGTTTTGTTAAAGTCTGAAGCAAACGCATTACCCCTAAAGGCAAATGAAAGCATAGCCGTGGTCGGCGAGCATGCTAATAATAGCGGTCTGCAAAGCGGCGGATGGACCATGCATTGGCAAGGTCAAACACACAGTTATGCCAATTCAACAACAATACTTGATGGTATTCAGGCCTTTGCGCCTGAGGTGCAGTATCAACCAATGGGATGTACGTCAGACACGCAAGCTGAGAAAGTAGTCGCCGTTGTAGGCGAGTTACCGTATGCAGAATTTAAAGGTGATTCAACAAACCTAGCGTTAACCGTTGCTCAACAAGAAATGATAAAACACTGCAAAGCACTGGGGAAAAAAGTAATTGTCGTATTAATTTCTGGTAGAGCCATGACGGTTACCGATACTATTAATCAAAGTGATGCATTTATCGCTGCGTGGTTACCTGGTTCTGAAGGCATGGGAATAGCAGATTTTTTGTTCGCAGCCAATGGATTTGAGCCTGTTGGTAAGTTACCTACATCATGGCCTAAAGAATATGCTGACTTACCCCTGGCGCAAGACGCAGAGAATGCGCTGTTTCCATTTGGCTTTGGCTTGAGTAAGTTTTAATATCTTAAAAAGTGATTGATATAAAAAGAAGATGACTTGAGCAGCAAAAGATGAAGCTACCACCACACTCTCCCCATAAGTACGGATTCGATCCAAAGTCATCTCCATCTGCGCCCATTGCAAACATTGATGAAGGAGCGTTTTCGGCATCTTTTGATCAGCGCCTCTGGATGTTTCATCGCTCGTGGGAACCGCCTGCAGGTGCAAAAGTACATGCTACACTCATGATTGTGCATGGAACGGTAGACCACAGCGGGGCTTACGCTGAATTAGGCCATAAATTGGCACAACAAGGCATTGCTGTTTTTGCTATGGATATGCGCGGTTGGGGCCTCAGTGACGGCGAAAGCATGTATATTGACAGCATGGATACCTTCGTTGCAGATGTGCAAGGTTTTTACCAAACCGTCCATTCCCAGTCTCGTTACAAGAACATTAAATCGCGTTTTTTAATGGGTAAATCCTTGGGTGGATCAGTGACGGCATTCTGCGTCGCCAAACATCCAACGCTATGGACTGGCATAATAGGTTTGTCCGGTGCCTACGAGGTGGACGCTAAACTTACTCCCTCGCCTATCGTCATGGCCTTGCTCAAGGGGCTCGCGCCGCTTGCTCCGAAACTACCGTTAAAACCCTTATTCGATGAACATATAATAGTAGCAGACGAAGATGCACTGCAAATATGGAGAGACGATCCTCTGTGCAGCAAAGACAAACTTCGACTCGGCTACATCGTGATTTTTTTTGATTGCTTAAAAAACCTGACTCAAGGTATTGTCCAACAGATTGACGTGCCCATGCTCATGATGTGCGGCGATGCTGATCGGGTCGTGACATTGTCGGGACATGAACTAATGCTCAAGAAAAGTCGACACAACGATAAACAGCTCAAAGTTTATGCCAATGGTTTACATAACCTTTTACAAGAGCCAAGCCTTAAGCTTCAGGTTATGAGCGATATTCAAGAGTGGATCCTCGAAAGAAGCTTCGAAAATAAGTAGCTATAGTTTGGAAACAGTGTGGGATTAGTGCAGAAATAGTGTGGTAGATCAATAATGTGTAAGCATAAACTTGACATTTACCCTTACTAAAGCGCTAAATTACATTATAAGACAACTATTTAGAAAATACTCCAAATCTAATTTAAGGATTACATCGTGCAAAAGTTTACACACCTAAAAACGACACTTCTCATTTTATCTACATTGATATTGTCCGCTACAGCAAGTGCGCAAATGTCCTCCTTTAAAGAAGGCACTGCAATAGTAGGTTTTGGTAAGAGTGTTGCAGTATCGACTCATACAATACCTAGAGATGCGAAGTTCAATGTTGCATTTGATGTTGCAAGCTCTAGTGATAAAGGTGAACTCAACAGAAAATTCGATAGTTTAGCTCGCTTCATCAATATGCATGTTGCAGCAGGCGTCAAAAAGGAAAATATTCAACTTGCACTTGTGGTTCATGGCAAAGCCACCTTCGATTTACTCGACAACACTAGCTATCAAAAAAAATATGCACTAGATAATCCAAACAAACCCTTGCTGAATGCATTAATGGAAAATAATGTGCGCGTAATATTATGTGGTCAAAGTGCGGCCGCTAATGAAATTGATGCTAGTCAGCTAATTGAAGGCGTTGAAGTAGAGCTTTCAGCAATGACTGCACATGCGCTACTGCAACAAGGTGGTTACACAGTTAATCCGTTTTAATTTTCTAAAAACAGGTTAGACAGAGCTCGCTTACAAAAAGAGCCAACTGAACTCAGTTGGCTCTTATTTCCTGTTTTACACTTCATATAGAACGCTTGATTGCGAGAGAGCGTGTTTGGCAATAAACGAGAATACAGCATGCAACAATTAAGCAGTTTTAATTATCCGCAAACCAACAAAAACCTCCAAAAAAAGCTCGGGATAGGCGGCACAATCAGCGCGGCAATGCTCATATTTGCATTATTGCCAACTATGGCATTTTCGGATGAGAACCAGAATACATTCAACGGTGATCTGCGTGCTTTTCAGGCTTTCAAGTTAAGAACAGATGCCGCACTAAGAAACTTACTCGAACCACTTCCAAATCATCCAAATAATAACGATGAAAGCGAGCTGCCAGATTACCTTAATAGTTATACTAAGGGCTTACCGCACAATGCATTAGGTATAGTTGATGCTGATGCATATAAAAAGTTACTTGCTGCACTTAAATCGGGCGTAAGCGCTGATTTCGAAAAAATTCCCAAAGGTCTTCCCGATGGCTACGGCCTTAGAAATCCACTTGCCGCTTATAGTTTTCTAATGGAAGGAAAAGATCCGCATTCGTTTACTATATCTGCGGCCCCAGAGTTCAGCAGTGCATGGCAAGCATCGGAAGCAACTGAAGTCTTGTGGCAAGCAATTACACGAGACATTCCTTTTTCTGATTATGCTGACAATAACTTAATTGCAGAGGCTGTTGTTGATCTTGACCGTATGTCAGATTTTCGCGGCCCAAAGTCAGCGGAGCATGTTACCAGCGAGACTCTATTTAGAGGTATTGCACCAGGTGAAACAGTCGGTCCCTACATTTCGCAGTTTTTGCTGATGCCAGTGCCTTACGGCGCAACAAAAGTTGAACAACTTTACAATGTTCCCATGGCAGGTAATGATCACCTAACAAACTATGATGAATGGCTGCATATTCAGAATGGTGGCAAGCCCAAGGGCACCACAACGGTCAAGTTCGAAGTTGAGCCACGTTATCTTTATAATGGTCGCGCTTTGTCACAGTATGTGCTTAAAGACTTTGTTAATATGGCTTACCTCAATGCAGCACAAATTATGCGTAATTTCGGTTCTACGGCATATGCTACAAATAATCCATATAGCACTGTTTCTGTGCAGGCTCGCGCCCCGCTTTTTGGAAATAATCATGTAGTCGATTTGTTATCACGCGTTTCTATGGCTTCGCAGAATGTCGCTTGGTATCAAAAATGGCTCGTACACCGCCGCGCCAGACCTGAAGTATTTTATGGTCGAGTACACAATCACCTTTTAGATAACGGCGTTAGCTACCCGATAAACAAGGAAGCATTGTCGTCGCCTGCACTGGGTAAAGTTTTTGCCGCTAATGGCACATATTTACTGCCAACCTCAGCGCCCGCTGGCAGTCCGTTACACCCAACATACCCAGCGGGTCATGCTGTTATGGCTGGTGCAGCAGTGACTATGTTAAAAGCATTTTTTAATGGCGACTTCGAGATACCAAATCCTGTTACAACAAGCGCTGATGGTAAAACCTTGGTGCCATATAAAGGCATACCGTTAACAATTGAAGGAGAGCTGAATAAGCTAGCCAGTAATATCGCACTGGGTCGAGATGTCGCCGGTGTACACTATCGGTCAGATGGTGATTTAGGTATAGCATTGGGTGAAGAATATGCCATAAGCGTGCTGCGCGAGTTGGTCAAAACCTATAGTGAAGACTTTCCTGGCTTCAGCTTTAATCGCTTTGACGGAACGTCAATGGTCATTCATTAATAATTAAAGATTGTAGGGAAATCCGATGTCAAAAGACCACTTTTCCATCAAAGCAAAGCAATATGACGACAGCCCTAAGCGAGTGCAAAATGTCACGAATATTGCCAATACAATAAAGCATGCAATAGATTTTTCATCCGATATGCGAGTGATGGATTTTGGCTCAGGGACAGGCCTTTTATTAGAGCGTATTGCACCGATGGTCAAGGAAATCACGGCGATCGATATATCAGAATCCATGATGAAACAGCTTATCGCTAAACAAGATACGCTAGCGTGTAAGCTTCAAACACTTAAATTAGACCTTGAAAGCAATGATATCGACCAGAAGTTTAACGGTATTATCTCTTCTATGACAATGCACCATATTAAAGACGTAGCCGCCATGTTCATAAAGTTTTTTGCTCTATTGTCACCAAGAGGCTTTATCGCTATTGCCGATATAGACACCGAAGATGGTAGCTTTCATGATGAAGATACGGGTGTTCATCATCATGGATTCGACCGAGATTGGATCATGCAGCAGGCAGAAATTGCAGGCTTCGAAAATTTAAAAATTGAAACGGCTAGCGAAATGAGCAAACCTCAAGGTGACTATTCAGTATTCCTCTTAACCGGATTTCGAGCTAAGTAAATGTAACGACGTGAAACAGCTAAGCGCTACGGCCATGTTAAACTCGTCCGTCCCCTAATTGATCTGTATCAATAAGCAAAAACACCGAAGCGCTATCTTAGGCAAAGTGACGACTATCAATCTTTTTAGTTGATGCACAATTTGATGACTAAGGAAGAACAATGAAAAAATATTCTGTTTTACTGATGGCAGTTGGTGCTTTATCTCTCACGGCTTGTGATACAGGGCCAGATTCACCTCGGGGTTTTAGTTTACCTGAGGGCAATGCAGACAAAGGGCAACTGGTTTTACTAAAACACCAGTGCTTAGCATGCCATTCAGTGGAGGGGGTGATTGATGAATCAATAGAACCGGAGCTGGAACTGAGAGTGCAACTAGGCGGCGAAGCCACTAAAGTAACGACTTATGCCGCACTGGTAACAAGTATCATAAACCCATCGCATAAGATTGCAAAAGGCTACATGCTTGATTCAGTTAGCGAAGATGGTGTATCCAAAATGCGTAATTATAACGACGTGATGACCGTTACTGAGCTGGTAGATTTAGTGACTTACTTGCAACCTCTTTACAAAGTAAAACCTTACGAATACACACCGTATGGTCGTTATTATTGAACTAATTTTTATGGAATATTTGATTCTCTAGAGTGTGGCCATTAATAAGCTTTCTATATTGCCAACCTTGTTGGTGACAACACTCTAATAAAGCAATATCAACGGCTGAGTCTGACTTTTGGTATTCAACCACGTATTCTTTCGATTGGCTCTTGTATACCCGATGGACGTGTTGCAACTGTTGAAGTACTTGCTCAACGCCGGGGTAGCTTTGACTAAGCTGCAGGGTGAAAAAGTGACTACTATCGGATAGACGAGATTGTGCACTATGCTCAGTTAGTATCCCCTGATCTAAATGCAGCACTTGACCACATAGCCTTTCTAGCTCACTCAAATCGTGTGAACTAAGTATAAACGTAGTTTCGCTACTCAATGCGCTAACCAGCTCCCTCACTTCTCGAGCATGTATTGGGTCGAGTCCAGCTGTTGCCTCGTCGAGCATCACAATTTTGGGGTCGCCTAAGAGAGCTTGTGCGATAGTAGCCCGTTTACGCATACCGTGTGATAAGTTCATTGGCTTTTGCCTCAACACATCACTTAAACCCACTAGCTCTAGCACCCTTTCACTTTCTTTCGTGGCTCTTGATTTACTCAAACCTTGTAATTGGCCGTAAAAAGTCAACTGATGGATGATGTTAAAGCGAGGATCCAATTGCGCATCTTGCGGCAGTGCCGAAAGTTGACCGAATAGTTGACGACTTCCCGGCTTATTTCCTAAAATTTGCAGTTCTCCCGCACTTGGGAAAATATAGCCACACATTAGGCTAAACAACGTTGTTTTGCCTGCGCCATTTGGGCCCACCAAAGCAACTGGCGCACCTTTATCTATTGCAAAGCTGACGTTACTAAGCGCTAATTTATCGCCAAATTTTTTACTTAAGCCAGAAGCACTTATCAATGCGCTCATATAGAACTCCTAGCAAATACTCGCTGAGCCAATAGCAGCAGTACAAAAGTCTGACCTAGAGGTAAGCCAATACTCAGCAAAGTGTCTGCATTTTGCCCCGCCATTTGATCAAGTTGATAGCCAGGGAAAACAAGGTTCAATAACTCTAATGCAGGTAGTTGCCAAGTGAGTAAGCCCACAAGAATGCCGCCACCAGTAAAAAATAGCACTGCAAAAACGATCGCTGAACGTGCAGTGCTGGCGAATGTGTTAAAAAAGCTCATTAAAGCGATAAAAGGCATTACAGAAATTAGCAGATAAGCGAAGAGTAAAACGCTGCGAGAAAACGCAGCTACAAACAAGGTTGGTTCGCGAAAGCTCAATACCGCCAACGTTGCAGCCAACGTGACCGATATTAATGTCGCTGTTATCAATACCTGTCCTAGAAAGCGACCAAACAAAATTTCGCTTCTGGTTGCGCGCAGAGTTAAAAATCGAAGTGTGCCACGTTGCTTATCACCCACAGTTTGATCGCTGCTTAGAAACAAACAAAAACTGGGAAAGCTATAGAGCGCAATTAACCAGTAGACGGCGAGTTCCGATTCAGCCCAAGTCAATAATTTGCTTAAACCAATAGCGCCAAACACACTATCAAAAAACCCTGCAAATTCAGTCGAACTAAGCAGGGTTCCCGATTCCGCTATTGGATAGCGCAAAATCAACAGCCAGCAAATCAGAAAAGCACCCACTGAAAGTAAGCCGCGCTTGGTTAAAAACAGTCTCACCAATTCAAATCCTGCGATGCCTACTAGTCTTTTAGGGTGCAATCTGCTTTCTCCGTGCTGCTTAGTTTGTATGACTATATTTGCTTTTTATTGCGGCACGCTCAATTTAGGACCTGCTTCAACTAAGCTTCTGCCGTGCGCAGTATCTGTAAATTTCTCGAAATTATCAACAAATAGACCGGCTAGATCTTCCGCTTTCTCATACCAATGTTGTGCTTCGGCATAAGTACCTCTTGGATCTAGGATACTAGCATCAATATCCGCCAATTGTTTTGGAATACTCAGATTAAAAATAGGCAGTAGATGCGATTCTTCGTCATCTAAACTTCCATCTAAAATAGCATCGATAATTGCACGAGTCGCTTTTATAGAGATTCGTTTACCGCTTCCATTCCACCCTGTATTGACCAGGTAGGCTTGAGCGTTGGCAGCCTGCATACGTCTTTCTAACACGTTCGCATATTGAGTTGGATGCAAGGTTAAAAACGCAGCTCCAAAACAGCTAGAAAACGTAGGTGTTGGCTCTGTTATACCTCGTTCTGTGCCCGCTAACTTAGCAGTGAAACCCGACAGTAGGTAATACTGTGCTTGTTCAGGCGTAAGTTTTGCTACCGCTGGTAGCACACCAAAAGCATCTGCGGTTAAAAATATCACTTTTGATGCATGACCTGCTTTAGAAATAGGCTTTACAATATTTGCGATATGATTGATTGGATACGAAACACGGGTGTTTTCAGTGATCGAATTATCATGATAGTCAATTATTCCATCAGCGTCATGTGTTACGTTTTCAAGCAGTGCATCGCGCCTAATGGCAGCATGGATATCAGGTTCATTTTCTTGGCTAAGACTAATGGTCTTGGCATAACACCCGCCTTCTAAATTGAACACCCCATTATCATCCCAACCGTGTTCGTCGTCGCCAATAAGCTGTCTTTTAGGATCCGTTGAAAGCGTAGTTTTACCGGTTCCAGACAGACCAAAGAAGATAGCTACGTCGCCGTCTTTACCTACGTTAGCACTGCAGTGCATTGACGCAATGCCTTGTAGTGGCAAATAGTAGTTCATGATGGCAAACATGCCTTTTTTCATTTCGCCACCATACCAAGTTCCACCAATTAGCTGGATACGCTCGGTCAAGTTAAACGCAACGAAATTTTCAGAATTAAGCCCTTGCTCTTGCCAATTTGGGTTGGTAGTTTTCGCACCGTTCATCACGATGAAGTCTGGTTTGAACGCGGCTAATTCTTCAGCGCTCGGTGTGATAAACATGTTGGTCACGAAATGTGCTTGCCAAGCAACCTCGGTAATAAAGCGAACCGACATTCTTGTATCAGCATTTGCACCACAAAAGGCATCAACTACAAACAGTCGTTTGCCGCTAAGCTGGGTTGTAACTAACGCTTTAAGCTGTTCCCAAGTTCCTTGATCAATCGCCTTATTGTCGTTTTTGCCTTGATCCGACCACCATAAAGTATCCTCGGTTACGCTGTCTTTGACGATATATTTATCTTTAGGAGAGCGCCCTGTGAATTTCCCAGTCTTAACACATACCGCGCCTGACTCCGTGATATACCCTTTTTCAAAACCAGACAAATCTGATTTTGTCGTTTCTTTGAATAAAGTATCGTAGTCGGGATTGTGAAGAATTTCAGAATCGGTATTAATATTGTAATCTTTCAATGAATCGATCAAGCTCACTACAAGGTCTCTTTGTTTAGGTCGGATTTTGTCGCTTATCTTACTGGTTTTGAACCCTATGCTCCACCTTTTCGCCGCATACTCAGTATAAAAATAGCGAATATCTTGAATTTATAGAATATTGGGAGATTTAGCACGCTAAAAAGTGAAACCGACTCCGTACTATTTCACACACCAGATCAAAATAACTATTCCACAGTCGACAACACACTCAACTATTGCTAAGTGTAACAGCAGCATCCTTCATCATTATATTTAGGGGCACTTGGGCTAGTCAGCTTTTTGCAAATCTGCATCAGTCATCTGCATATTTTCATACACGACAACACTATTTCGGCCTTGATTTTTTGCTTGGTAAAGTGCTTGATCAGCCTTATTTACCGATTCCCTATTCGAGTTTGAATTAGGATCGACATTAGACACACCAAAGCTGGCAGTAAGCTTACCTGCACCAGAAAAACAATGTGAATTAACAGCCGACTGTATTTTTTTGGCCACCGAAATAGCGCTTTCTGAAGATGTGGAGGGTAGTAAAACAATAAACTCTTCTCCTCCCCAGCGAGAAATAATGTCTGTGTCCCTGACATTGTCTTGTAATAAACGTGCAAACTCTCTAAGGACAGAATCACCTACTTGGTGGCCATGCGCATCGTTAACGTTTTTAAAATGATCGATATCAATCATGATTAAGCTCAATGTCTTGTTGTGTCGTTTAGCCCTTTTTCGTTCGATTGCTAAGTGATCATCAAAATATCGTCGATTACTCAAACCAGTAAGTTGATCAGTAACTGAGAGTTTTTCTAATGCGATGAGATGAACCTTTTCTTTTTCTCTTATTTCTTGAATAGTTTTGTAAGCAGAGTTTGCTGATACTTCAAAAAAGCAGGTAGTGTACACGACAGCTAAAGTGGCGATAGTAAATCTAACAAATCCTTTTATATCCCAAAAGCCATAGTCCCATTCACCTATTCCTAGGTAAGCCATCGGTATAATGACGGAATAAAAAAGGACAACCATTATCATCCCTTTACGTAAGCCTAGTATAGGAATAACAAATAATGGATAACAAACAGTCCAAATAAGTCCAAAACTTTCATTTCCAGCAAAGTACGAAAAAATGACTAAAAAAGTGAATAATAGAGCAGTGACAAAATAAGAAGCAAAATAAAAACTTTTCTTAACAATAAGTGAATAAAGAGCCAGCGCTGTAGAAATTGAGATAATCAAATTTACTATTGATAGAAGATAGCTATTAGGTTCAAAGTTAATGAAGGCAAATGAGGCAAACGTTAAGGTAGTAACGATAAGTATGGCAGCCGTCATAATTAGGCGTCTGTGCAAAGACGGATCTTGTTTCATCTCTGCATCTGCAGCAAAAGCGGTTTTTATTCTTGATAGCATTTTGGCCTTGTCTTGCTGCAAGTAATACAATATTCAGCAGCTTTAATAAATTGTTATGTAACTATTCAACACGTAGCTACTTTAAACGTTTAGGTACCAGAAACAATTACAACTCTCGATAATCTGTGTTTTTAAGGTCCCCTTTTTAAACCAATGTTAGCAGGCGCTAAACAACGATTAAACAAATGTGCTTTGAAGTAATATTGCTCTATTTTTTAAATTCATACAAAAATCGGCTCTCGAGTTCTTCGCTAGTAATCGGCTTGCTAATTAAATAACCTTGCAAAAAATCACAGCCTTCCCTAATCAACCAATCTTTTTGCTCCTGTGTTTCAACCCCTTCAGCAACTGTTTTAAGCCCGAGAGCTTTTGCCATAGCAACGATCATTTCAAGAACAGCGATAGAAGGCTGATCGCCAGAGATGAAAGAACGATCAATTTTCAGCGTATCAACCGGCAGGCGAGAAAGATAGGAAAGCGAACAATAGCCGGTTCCAAAATCATCAATCGAGACAGTTATCCCATGCTTTCGCAGTTGTTTTAAGGCAAAAAAGCTTTCGTCAAACTCCTTCATCAATACCGTCTCGGTAATCTCTAGTTCAAGTAATTTTGGGTTAACATCGTACTTTTTGATAATAGATAACACTCTATCCACGTAAGTCTCTTCTTGCAGCTGTCGAGCAGAAACGTTCACAGCAATAGGTATGCCGCCGTACTCAGGTTCCCAGCTTTTGATTTGCCGGCACGCTGTCTCAAGAACCCAATCACCAATGGCAATAATTGAGCCGCTTTCTTCGGCGATTTTAATAAAGCCTTCTACAGAAATAGGCTCTGGATTATTATTCCAGCGTATTAGCGCTTCGCAACCGACCAACTGCCCGTTTTGAGAGCTCAGTTTTGGTTGAAAATTTAGGTGAAATTCGTTGCGCTCAACAGCATAATTTAAAGCTTGCTCTATTTTTAAGCGCGTTTCGACTTTCTCGCCCATTTCTTTGGCATAAAAGTGCCAATGTGTTCCACTACTTTTTGCTTCATACATCGCCAAATCTGCACAACGCATTAATCTACTTGTATCTTGGCCATTATCAGGATAAATCGAAATACCAATACTTCCCGAAGTACGAATTTCACGCCCCTGTAAGAAATAGGGCTGCGTTAATGCATTATCAACTCGTTGCACGGTATGCACTAATTCATTAATTTCAGTCATTCCTTCAATGACAACAAGAAACTCGTCACCACCTAAGCGCCCTATTGAATCATTACCTCGGAGCACATTAGTTAGCCTGTTGGCCACTTCAATAAGCAGAATATCCCCAACATCGTGCCCTAAAGAATCATTAATATTCTTAAAGCGATCCATGTCAACAAACAGCACAGCAACTTTTGTGTTCGTGCGTTTCGCAGTAACAATTGCTTGCGATAGTCTATCTGCTATTAACGTTCTGTTAAGCCTGTCTGTTAGAGGATCTCTAGTAGCCAAGTGGCGGAGTTGGAGTTGTGCAGCAATGAGCCCCTTTAGCATTTGTTTGATGTGAGTTAGCAACTGGCCCATTTCATTTTTTCGATTAATCGTTAAGTTCGATAGAGCAAGTTCGTCGGGATCTTCTGGATCAATTTTCGATATCGATTCAGTAATACGACGCAAAGGTGAGGTTAACAAATTAGAAGATAGCCATAACAGTATTAAAGCAATCATCAGTGCCTGCAATAAGCTAGCTATAATAACACTAGCCGCAAACGTCAAAAACTCATGAGCAATAGGGAGCAAATTTAGCCTTATTGAAAGCACGCCGATCTTGCGCTTCGTGCTATTCACTTCGACAAATAAGTCTCTTTCACCTCCAATATCCTCACCAATGAAATTAGCAATAACCCAGTCCATAGTAGGTGTGCTTTCTGCAATAGACTTATGTGATTCAGCGAGAATATTTTCAGCTTCACCATAGAGCACAGCATCTTGAACCATGCCTAACGCAGTCATGCTGCCGACAACTTGTTGGGCTAAAACAGGATCGAGAGTCCAAGCTGCGTTAGCAGCTCCACCTTCCGCTGCGGTAAGAATTTCTTGCGCCAAACTGAGTGCTTCCTCACGCTGTTCAGAAATTTGAATACTGAGTGAAACCCCACTTACTGAGAGCCCAATTACAATGCTAAGCACTAAAGCCACGATGGCTTGAGTTAGCGCTAACGACTTGCCTACGTAATCAATGATTCTCATTAAACTTAATGCCCTAAGATGCTGCAACTCTCAAAATGTTAATAACTTGTGCTTTTTCTTTCGCTATCATTCGGCATCGAAATACAACACATTTTTATACTTTTTATTCTTTTTCACACTCTCTAAATTGGCAACACAAGCATCTCTTACTGCCTCGGTTTTGAACATAAAACCGTTAGGACTTTTTCCAAATAGAGGTAATATATTCACCGGAACCGTTACATCAAGTCCACTTTCTTTTAGCATCTGTTGTCGATAATACTCGTAAATATTACCGTCCATTTGAACAAAATCTACTCGTCTGCTGAATAGCATTCTCAACTGATTTTTTTGATTATATGTTTCGCTGTAATTTTTATTCTGCTTTGCCATGTCGGCATACTCGCCGCCAATGTGCGCAATTGCTCCCTGCCATGAAAGCAAAGAATATTCAGATAGCTCTTCAATCGTCTTTACTTCAAACTTCCTATCAGCAAGTGAGAAAAGAAAGTTTTCATAGGCGTACACATACCCGGTGTAGTAGCCCTCAAGCTTCTTGTCGTTGATAACCTTTTCATTAACGTCGGTGACCACATCAACTGAATCAGTTTCAAATTCAACAAGACGTCTCGCATAAGGATGCAACTTAGGCTTCACTTTATAGCCTGAAGGTTCTAAGCAGTCTTTTAATAAATCGATCAATATTCCGCTAGGGCCATCTTCCATAACATAAGGGGGCAACGTACTTCCAAAAGATGCGACTATTTCTTTAGACTGGCTAAAGGCAGGGTTGAATGCCATTAGTGATATAGCTACGAGTAAAGCTGATTTGCTCATCATTTTTTCTCACCACTTTTATTCGTGGAAATTTTGTTCGGATTTTACTATATAGTTAATTGCTCACAGAGACAAATACTCTGGCTTGTAAACACTTCAGTTTTTAGCTAAATAAACAGTAGTTGCGTCATGATTTCGGCTTTCGTTTGTTAACACCATGACATAGCTACTCTGGTTAATTAAAGAAACTAACGCGTTCCAAAAATTTTATCACCCGCATCACCAAGGCCAGGAAGAATATAGCCCTGCTCATTTAAGCGTTCATCTATAGCCGCAACATAAATATCCACGTCGGGATGAGCCGCTTGTACTGCTTGGATGCCTTCGGGTGCGGCAACTAAAAACAAACCAAGAATATGCTCACAGCCTTTCGCTTTGAGTAAGTCAATAGTGGCGATCAGGGTACCACCAGTAGCGAGCATGGGGTCAACAATAAGACCAATACGTGAGTCAATGTCGCTCACCACCTTGTCGAAATAAGCTACAGGCTGCAGCGTTTCTTCATTTCGATAGAGCCCTACCACGCTAATTTTTGCATTAGGCACTAAGCGCAGCACGCCGTCCAACATGCCTAAACCTGCCCGTAATATAGGCACCACCGTTATCTTTTTACCCTTGATCTGACTGACAGGGATGACATCTCCCGCCCATCCTTTAATCGTAATACCTTCTACTGCAAGATCTCTAGTTGCTTCATAAGTTAATAAATTAGCCACTTCACTCGCCAACTCACGAAAATCTTTACTACTTATGCCATAGGCGCGCATTAAGCCAAGTTTGTGTTGTATGAGCGGGTGTTTAATTTCGTAAACTGACATAACATTTCCTATTCGCAAAAAACATACAGATGATAAGGCCTCATAGCATACTGCTAAAAATTCTGACTGACAATGAACAGACCGAAACGTAGAAAAAGCACGCGTGCGCATTTTTGCATGCTCTATACGCATTAATAAAACCGAGTAACAATGAAACACTAATGAGGATGGTCCCTGTTTTAGACCAAGCAATCAAAAAAGTTAACTAATTTCGTCAATTTTGACCCGTCGCTTACTCTGCAAAACTGTCGCATGTTGTATAGGTTAGGTACTTCGTTTATTCTCTTTGAATAGATATCGAATAAGTTACTGACAACTCATCACTAGATGACGATTTTTTCAGTGTAAATAATTCGGCGCTTTGAGAGCCTCATATAACAATATGACTGATGATAAACTAACAAAAGGTTTCAAAAAGGAAAGTTCAGCTCTAAAGGAAGATAAGCCACTTTTAGTGGAAAAGTCTTTGCAAGTATCAAGCTTAGCAGGGCATATCCTATTGGCTGTAAACTCAACACTAAATCAAGATTTGATTACTAACGCTCTTGAAAAAACTAAGGCCACTGTCGATTTAGCAGAAAATGGCCAAAAGGCGCTGCAAAAAGCGATATCTGGTCAATTTGATTTGATTCTAATGGACATTCAATTGCCCGTTATGGATGGCAAAGAGACCATGGCATGCTTGCAACAACTGGGCATTGATATACCAGCTTATGCCCTAACTGCAAATAACACCGGCTCTGATATCGAAGAATACGTTGCTCTTGGCTTCAGCGGTACTTTATCTACTCCCATTAATCTGAGTCAACTCTATCAGGTAATAGCCCAACACCTGAGGGAAGCTATTAAGGAAAATGATCCTCAAGAATCAACACTGTCTCGTTTTATAGCGACAACGCCAAAATTAAAAACACTATTTTTTACTGAATTATATAAACAACACGTTGCGATTGCCGATAGTATAGAGAGCTTAAACTATAATAATCTGATAGAAGTTATACATGTGATAAAGGGTACTGCAGGTAGCGTAGGTTACGCTGATTTAACTAAAATGGCGGAGCATTGTTTAACACTATTACGGCAGGATCAGCTTGAGCAGGGCGTGCAACATTGCATTCAACTAAATAATGAAATTGCTTCTCTCATAAGTGAGAATGACATGAGAGAACTAGAATGAGCATAAACATTAATATTTTATTAATAGATGATGTGGAATACAGCAGAGAGATCCTCAGGGCTGCATTGTCGAACTGTATTAATGCCCAAAGTCGGTCGATAAAAGCGGCTTTTTATCACTCATCTACTGGTCAATCAATCATCCAACAAATCGAGTTACAAAAAATCGATCTGGTGTACTTGGACATCAACTTACCTGAGATTAGCGGCATTGATGTGCTTAAGAATATACGTGTAGTGTTTCCAAACTTAATGGTAATAATGGTGTCAGGTGAGAACTCATCTGAAAATGTTAAAAACGCAATTGCTAGCGGTGCAAACGGATTTATTGTAAAACCCTTTACTTCACAGCGGGTTACCGATTCCCTTAATAATTACTTAAAAAAACAGAAAAAAGCGTAAAGGAAATATTTGCAACTTGGTGGTCAATAAAAAAGGTTTGTTACCGTTCGACAACAAACCTTCTTATAAGTATTTCAGATTGAGTTTATTTTGCTTTTCGAGCCATTTGCAAACCCGCCAAACTTAATCCCATTAGTAACCAAACGCCTGGAGTTACACCGCAAGGAATATCTCACACACTAGCGTTGTCAAAGTAGATAGTGGGTATTAAGTCTGATTTTTAGCTGGTTCGTCTTCCAAATCAGCTTGCTCAGCTTTTTCGGCTTCATCTTCCACTTTGGGCGTGCCGTCGTCATTAAATTCTGCAATAGACTCACCAGATGATTCCCAGCCCTCTCTCTCCTCGTCCGTTGCTTTAGGCGAAAATAAGCCGGTGTAAGCATAGAAGATACCGATGAGTGGTGCGGTCCAGCAAGCGAAAGCAAGGGGGATGTATAAAAGATTCTCAATATTGCCTTCAGCAATGCCCAATCCCAGCGCAGAAATTACAAACGCACCACCTGCGTTCCATGGAATTAGAGGAGACATTAATGTGCCACCTTCTTCAATTCCACGCGACAGGTTCAGCGTTGAATAACCCATGCCACGGTAAACCGGTGAATACATTCTTCCGGGCAAGGCTACCGACAGGTATGGGTCACCGGCAACGAGGTTGGTCGCAAAAGCGGTTCCAATAGCGGCAGTTTGCGTACCAGCAAAGCTACTGACCTTACTCTTAATGGCATTAATAATTGATTTCAGACAGCCTGTTTTTTCTAGTGCGCCACCAAAGCCCAATGCAATAAGTATCAAAGAGATTGTCCACATCATTGATTGAATACCACCGCGATTTAACAAGCTGTCGATTTCACCAATACCAGTGCTTATTGAATAGCCATTGTTTGCATAGTCAAAAATTGACTGCAGGCTTTGACCCTGCACCAGCATTGCAGTTGCACCACCAACGACAACACCAGCAAATAACGATGGGATCGGTGGATATTGCTTAATTGCTAACCCCATCACAACCAATGCAGGTAACAGTACCCAGCCTGAAATATAAAAATTCTCATCCAGAGTGCTTGTAATCCCCTCAATCTGTTCAAATGAAACGCTTTGCGTATCAATAACAAAAAATCCAACTAAGAGATAAATAATAAGGGCGATCAGCATCGCTGGGATAGTCGTTGCCATCATATTTTTGATATGAGAAAAAACGTCTGTTCCCGTAACCGCAGGAGCTAAATTAGTTGTATCAGAAAGCGGTGAGATCTTATCGCCGAAAAATGCACCGGAAACTACGGCTCCAGCTGTCCAATACATAGGAATATCAAACCCTTCGCCAATACCCATCAAGGCCAAACCAACCGTACCCACACTCCCCCAGCTCGTGCCTAAAGAAACTGACACTACCGCACAAATAACCATGCCAGCAGCTAGGAAGATTTCTGGTGAAAGTATCTTTAGACCAAAATAAATAATGCTAGGCACAGTGCCACTCGCGATCCATACGCCAATGATCATCCCAACAGTTATTAATACCGATACGGAGGGCAATGCGACATGAATAACGTGAAAAATACCTTTCTCAATAAATTTCCACTTCAGCCCAAGCTTGATACCAACAATACTGGTAATGGCTAAACCTATGGCAAGTGGAATGTGCGGCTCGAAAACACCGAAGTAGAAAATTTGTGTCCCGAGAATAAGCAGAGTTAATACGACAGGCGTCAATGCAAGTAGTAAGCCTGGTGTTGCATGGTCTGTCTGTTTCATTTAAATACCTCATGTTTGCTATGCATAAATTACGGCAACGAAAGGTGATGATAGTAGATACGGTTGCCTCTTAATTAACCATCGGCGTTCTGTAAAATAAGAAGGGGAATTTCAGAATGGATTAGCTGAATTACAGCACACCGACATGTGATTTAACGAAAATATACAGATGCAATGATAAACGCTATGCGGACTTGATTCAACCTAGGGGGATTTTTTGGCGTTTTGCGTATTGAAATAAACACTGGGAAGCACTGAAAAATTCGACTTGGGTTGTTAGTGATTTAGCTTGTTAATTTCAGCCTGCCATTCGTCCATCTGAGCTTCCACTTTCTTTCTATATGCTTCTTTAGATGACATTACATTTCTCCATTGAATATTGTTACGATGAAAGTCGCGATATATAAAAAAGGTCCGTATTGATTAAAAAGATAGTCTAGCTTTGAATTAAATCAAGAATCTATCAGCAATTAGTTGTCGAACATAAAGCAAACTAATCGCTGCGCAGATGGTATTTCAATAGTGAACATTAGGAGAACTTATGAAAGCTGGCAGCAAAGGCTTTAACCCCGAGTATTCAGAAGATGCGCCAACATATGAGCAGGTAAGAGAGATGACAGGCACGGTGCTTATTGAATTCGGCACGCCGTGGTGCGGACACTGCCAAGCAGCGATGCCCGCCATAAAGGAAGCGTTGGAAGCTCATACTGAGCTGCCGCATATTAAAATCTATGACGGTAAAGGGAAATCCTTGGGCCGCGCTTTTAAAGTAAAGCTCTGGCCAACCTTAGTGCTGATGCGTGATGGCCAAGAAATTGAGCGTTTAGTTAGGCCTGTGCAGGCGACCGAGATTAGTCTATTGTTAAATAAGTAGATTAAAAAAGTGATAACGTTAGTTAATACAGAGCCGCGACCGACAAAGCAGATTTAATTAATTACGTATGTTTTGAAAAGAGGGTCATAATGTAGTCGGCCCGTTATGGTTTCCCCACAGATAAGAGAATGCTCAATGCCTAGTCCTAACTCACAAGTAAAACAGCGTTTAAACGAACTAGAGGTGCACTTAAAAACTGAGAATCAACTCTTGGTTGAGGTAGTGAAAAGCTTTCGTAAGCTTGACCGCGTTGCCTATCGCTTAGGGCTGTTAAAAACTGACCAGTCGTTTGCGTTTCATGTACCTTGGTGGCCTATGATATCGGTACTCGGGACTTTTTCTGCGGGCAAGTCGAGTTTTATAAACCGTTATATTGGCGTGAAACTTCAAGAGAGTGGCACCCAAGCGGTAGATGATAAGTTCACCGTTATGTGCTATTCAAAGGATAAAGAGTCTCGTAGTTTGCCCGGCATAGCACTTGACGCAGATCCCCGTTTTCCTTTTTATCAAATGCGTGAGGAGTTAGAAAAAGTGTCTCCTAGCGAAGGCGCGCGCATTGACAGTTACCTGCAGCTAAAAACCTGCCCTAGCGACATTCTACGAGGCCAAATACTAATAGACTCGCCCGGTTTTGATGCTGACGCACAGCGAACGTCCACCTTGCGCATCACGGACCATATTATGAATATGTCCGATTTAGTGTTGGTATTATTCGATGCCCGTCGCCCTGAGCCCGGCGCAATGCGAGATACATTGCAGCATTTAGTTGGTGAAACCGTAACCCGCAGTGACGCTAATAAATTCCTGTATATCCTCAATCAAATTGATACTACTGCCACTGAAGACAATCCAGAAGAGGTCGTGGGTGCATGGCAGCGCGCAATTGCTGAAAAGGGGCTCACCGCGGGTAAGTTCTACACTATATTCAACCCAGAGCAAGCACGACCAATTGAAGACGACCGAGTTCGCGAAAGATTAGAAGCAAAAAGCAATGCGGATTTGACTGAAATCTATGCACGCATGGGTCAGGTAAAGGTTGAGCGCTTTTACCGTATTGTAGCTAACTTAGAGCGCACTGCGCATCAGATAGAAGACGAACTGGTACCGCGCTTAGTAGCGTTGAAGAAAAAGTGGCGTAGCGGCGTAGCGTGGCGTAGCGCTTTATTTATACTTCCACTAATAGTTGGTGCCGCTGTCGCAGGTATATATGGCCAGTTAAATAGCGCACCTTGGTTAAATTGGCTAATTGGTTCGTGGCAAACGGCGGCGATTGCTGGTGTACCATTTATTATCGTATTAATTTGGATTTATGCGCTGATCAAAAAAAGCGCTGCCGCGAAAATTAGCAAGACTATTCCGGTCAACGCCAGTGATCTTGGCGCAGAGCGACGCGAAGGTATTATTAATGCTTTTGCACACAATACTGGTTTTTGGAACAGCATCTTTCGCACCAGTCCTGTTGGTTGGAGTTGGCGTTCTAAAAAAACACTTCGCAAAGTATTCACTAACGCCGATCGCTATGTGCAAGAATTGAATAACGCTTACACCGACCCTTCTGGTAAGCAAAATGAAGCGTCAACACCTTCTGATAAAGAGGCAGCACCCGTGCACACCGCAGAAGATGTCAGTGCAACAGAGAATGCTACGCAAGAAACAAAAATAAACTAAAAAGAAGATTAATCATGGTTAATACCAAAATATATAAGTCTGTATATCAGCTGTCTGAAAAACTAATGCAGGCCGCTACTGACGAGAATAAAGAAATATTTGATTTACACTTTGCCGTGCTAAAAGCTATTTGCATCGATAACGAAAATACAAACAAAGATCATCCTGAACAATGGGAAACACTCGCTGATTTCACAGAAGATTTAGAGGAAGCTGTAGTTGCCTATGAAAAAGCCCTGCAAAAAGCCATTGCGGTGAATTCTAAGGACCACCTGTCGTCCATCGCATTTTCTATGGCGACACTACAAGTAGAACTGGGTCAAAAAGAGGCAGCAATCAAAAACCTTCAGGATGCAAAAATTAGTGCTAACAAAATTGAAGATAAAGACCTCAAAGTTGAAATAGATGACCTTCTTGAATCTCTTTTAGGGAGCTAAGCCCGAGGAAATCAGTATTAACAGTTAGGCGCAAATAACGGCAGCAGATTTATTTGTGTAAGCTTGAAAACTCTCCGTTTTAGCGCCTAGTCAATAAATTAGCAAAATTGAAATTGTCTCTTATACTTATAACAAAGTTTAAGGAGCAAAAATTATGAAAATTAGCTATCTGCTAGTAATATTTTTTATTTCCGCTTGTACACCTCAACCAGAAAAAGTAACTGACGATACTGCTAGCACTGAAACTTTCCAGACTGATCCTATCGAAGTGGCAGAGCAGCCAGCTATCGTCGACGATGAGTGTAATTTGGTATTGGGTTTTGATGCTTGGGAACCCTATCAATATGCTGACGTGGGCGGAAGAGTCGCCGGCTTGGATATTGAGCTTATAACAGGTGTCGCCGAAGCCATTGGCTGCAACATCACATACCAACAAGGCACATGGGTCGATCTGCTTAGTTTGTTGAAGCAAGGTAATATCGATATGTTGCTTGGAGCCTCAAAAACTGACGCCAGAGAGCAGTTCGCCTTTTTCAGTGATGCATATCGAATGGAAGAATTCTCTTTGTATATTCGTAGCGGTGAGGAAAAAAGAGCGGCTTATAAAACGCTATCTGAATTTATTGAAAGCGGCAGTCGCATTGGCGTAGTTTCGGATTATTTGTATGGTGAAGAAGTTGCAGCCTTGTTGGATGATCCCGAAAAATCTCAGTTTTTTAAAAATGCCATTATGGGAGAATTGAATATTGCTCGTCTTCTTGATCAAGACATTGATGGATTTCTTGAGGATAGTTTTGTCGGCGCCTCGATGTTGAGACGCAAAGCGTTGTCAGACCTTATTGTCGCGCAGGGTATTACTATTCAAACTGGCAACATATACGTGATGTTTAGTCAGCAAGGAATAACGCAAGACCAACTAGCAAAATTTAATGCACAACTCCAAAAAGTCAAACAAAGCCAAATATATGAAGATCTACTAAAAAAATATTCATATTGAACCCCAAAAAAATCAAGGGGCCAGGTTTCATGAAATAAACCTATCCATTTCAATATATTAACAAAAATTTAACTTTGACATATAACGTGCTATTTTCTATCCAAGTAAGTTAGGAATAAATTAGGAAAGCCACTATGTCAAATAACGATAATAAGCGAAGACAATTTTTTAAAAACGTATCCGCTAAAGGCAATATCAGAAATACCAAAGAGATACAGCTACAGCGCGACTTCAACTCAGGTAGGGTTTCACGCCGCGAATTTTTAAAAATAGCAGCAGCAATCGGTATGGCGGCACAGGCTCCTCTTTTCTTAAGCGCGGCTCATGCGCAAGCAACATCATCCGAAGAGTATGACTATATTGTGATTGGTGCTGGTTCCGCTGGATGCGCCGTAGCTGCTCGTCTCTCAGAAGATCCTGCGAATAAAGTGTTGGTGTTGGAAGCAGGTCCTGCCGACAGCAATGACTACATTCATATCCCAGCGACCTTCCCTTTTTTGTTCAAAACACCGCTGGATTGGAACTATACATCTGAACCACAAACTGCGTTGAACGGCGGCACGCTCTATGTTCCACGAGGCAAGGTATTTGGCGGTAGCTCCTCAATAAATGCGATGATTTATCAGCGCGGGCATGCATCAACCTATGATACCTGGGGCGAAACAAATCCTGGATGGAGCTATGCTGACTTACTGCCAATGTTCAAAAGATCCGAAAGTAATTCTCGCGGAGAGTCTGCTGCCCACGGTGGAAGTGGCCCTCTCAATGTATGTGACCTTAATGACCCCAATCCCATTACCATTGCCATGCTCGAAGCATCCAAACAAGCCGGATACGCAATGAACTTCGACTTCAATGATGGCGACCAAGAAGGTATTGGGATGTATCAGGTTACCCAGAAAAATGGACGCCGAGAGTCGGCAGCAGTCAGTTATTTGCATCCAGCAATTGATGCCGGTCGCCTCACGGCCCAAGCAGAAGCAATGGTGCTCAAAATAATAATCACTGATGGTCGTGCGACGGCTGTTAAGTTTCTTGCCAACGGAAAAGAGCATACCGTAACAGCGCGTAAAGAAATTATCCTGTCGGGCGGCACTATCAACTCACCGCAAGTTTTAATGGTTTCAGGTATCGGTCCTAAAGCTCATTTGAAAGAGCATGGCATTAACGTGCTTAAAGATTTACCTGGCGTTGGTCAAAACCTTCAAGACCACTTTATGATGCCTGTGGCATATCGCTGCACGCAAACTATCAGTCTTTCCCAAGCTGGGAGCGAACAACAAGCCGCACTTTATGCAAAAGGCAAAGGCATGCTAACGTCTAATATTGCTGAGGCGGGTGGTTTTTTAAAAATTAATCCTCAGTCGCCGGCTCCCGATCTACAGTTCCACTTTGCTCCAGGTTACTTTATTTTGGATGGTGCAGGCAATCCTACAGATGGTTCTGATGGCTTCACTATTCTGCCTTCTCTCGTGCAGAGCAAAGGCACTGGAACGGTTAAATTAGCCTCGGCAGATCCAAGCGTTAAACCGCTAATTGATCACAACATTTTTCAAAATGAAAGTGATTATGACACCCTAATAGCAGGTGTGAAAATTGCCCGTAAAATCATAGCCTCACCAGCCCTTAATGAACTGCGCGGAAAAGAATTTTTACCTGGCCCAGATGTACAAACTGATGAAGAAATAAAAACCTTCATCAATAAGTATGTTCAGACCATATATCATCCGGTAGGAACGTGCAAAATGGGCAATGATGACATGGCGGTGGTCGATCACGAGCTGCGTGTACATGGTGTTGACGGTTTACGTGTAGCTGATGCCTCAATTATGCCAACAATTATCAACGCCAACACCAATGCACCTTCTATTATGATTGGTGAAAAATGCGCGGATATGATCCGCAATTCATAAGGGAACACCCATGGCAATGCTGTATTTAAGTTTCATTACCCTAATTTCCATGCTGTTTTTTAGAAAACGCATGCCTGGCCGCGACTGGAAAACGGAGTTTTACGCGCGCTTGTTTAAACGATTCTTTCTAGCAGCTGGTAAGAAAGGACCTCAGTGGTCTCGCAAAGTAATTGAGTCAGTTCCCTCCAAAAGCTCAGCGATGAAGCGCATTACTGTTGAAGAAATCGAACTGGCTAAGGTACCTGCACAGAAAATCACTCCGCATGCCCTCGACACTGAGGTATCACGGGTCATTGTATACATTCACGGCGGTGGATATGTTACAGGTAGCGCAAAAGCCTACCTCGCTTTCGTAGCTAGCGTGGCTGATAAGAGTCAATTACTCACTTATTCGTTGGACTATCGGCTCAGTCCAGAGTTTCCATTCCCGACACCGCAAGAAGACTGCTACGCTGCAATAAGTGAAATTGCGATGCGGCACCCAAACCAACAGCTCATATTAATGGGCGACTCTGCCGGCGGCGCACTCTGTATTTCAACCTGCTTACATGGAGATGACAGCCTGCGCTCGAGGATCCACGGACTAGGTTTGATTTCTCCTTGGGTTGACCCAATCTCGTCATCGGGCACAATGATAAGCAACCAGCCCAACGACATGTTCACCTTAGATATATTGGCCAAAGGTTACGCGCAACATATACAAGGCGCAGACCCAATGGACACAAGAGTGAATTTCTCACAAGCGCAACTCGGAAAGCTTCCACCAATGCAAATTCAAATTGCTGGGGGGGAGGTGTTTTTTGATCAAATTATGAAGTTTTCTGAGCGTGCAAAAGCAGAAAATGTACCCACTTCCACAGAGGTGTTTGCTTCACAATTCCATGTTTTTCAAACTATCGCGCTCCACTTTGAAGATTCGAAACGCGCGCTAGCCAGTTTAGTAGCGTTTGCACGCAATTAATTCGCCAAACTATTCTCTGCACACTCATGGGCCGCTGTTTATTTAGCGGCATTGTTATCAAGCAAGTGTTTTAGTCCTTGCATGAAATCCATAGGTACAGGGAAAATAACAGTGTTACTTTTATCTCCTGCAATTTCGGTTAATGTCTGCAGGTATCTTAGTTGAAGAGCCTGAGGTTGTTTGGCCAAGGTGGTTGCAGCGCTTAACAATTGTTCAGAGGCCTCATTTTCGCCCAATGCATGTATGACTTTTGCACGACGAGTTCTTTCAGCCTCCGCCTGCTGAGCAATCGCGCGGATCATACTCTCATCCAGATCCACATGTTTAATTTCCACGTTAGAGACCTTTATACCCCATGCATCGGTTTGTTTATCCAAAATACTTTGAATATCGGCGTTTAGTTGGTCTCTTTCCGCTAACATATCGTCTAGTTCGTGCTGGCCTAAAACAGATCGTAAGGTAGTTTGTGAAAGTTGGCTTGTAGCTTCTAAGAAGTCCTCGACTTGAATAATCGACTTCTCTGGGTCAACCACTTTGAAGTAAACCACTGCGTTTACTTTTACAGAAACATTATCTCTAGATATGACATCCTGGGTGGGCACATCCATCACAATAGTTCGTAAATCGACTCGAACCATTTGCTGTATTAGCGGGATGACTATAATCAGCCCAGGTCCCTTCACTTTTTGAAATCGACCAAGGAAAAAAATGACACCTCTCTCATACTCTCTCAATATTCTAAATATTGAGAAAATGAAAAAAATAACAAAAAATGCCAATGGCATCCAAACATATTCAAACGTTAAGGTAGTATCCATTTTAATGCTCCGATTTTTTTATTACATTTAGCATGAGCCCGCTAATTGACGACACGACAACTTTGTCGCCAAGCTTTAAAGGTGCTTTCGCTTTCACCTGCCACAACTCCCCATGCAGTCGCGCTAGAATAGTTTCTTCTTGAATTGATTCAATTTCAGCCGTTTCACCCAATAAAGTTTCGACACCGCTCACTATTTTTTGTTGGCGCGACTTGAACAACATGCTAAATGTCAAAAACACAAAGGCGATACTGACAATGGCCACAGAAACAATAATTGGCCAAGCAATTTGAAATGCAGGCTCTGGAGTATCCACAAGTATGACTGAACCGATGCTCAGACTAACGGCGCCAATCACACCAAATACTCCAAAACTCGGCGAAAAAGCTTCGGTTATCATCAACCCTAAGCCAAACAAAATAAGCGCTAAACCAGCGTAGTTTATTGGTAATACTTGAAACCCATATAATGCAGTTAAAATACAAACGGCACCGACAACACCAATCACCCCTCCTCCAGGATTTGAAAACTCGAAAATTAAGCCATATATTCCGGCCAGTATAAGAATATAGGCAATACTCGGGTTTCCGACGACCGAAAGAAGTTCTTGACGCCAATTTGCTGATACCTCAACTATGGTAGCGTCATTTGTGTTGAACGTAATTTGTTGCCCGTTGCTCATGAAAGAATAGCCATTTAACTGCTTCAATAAATCATCAATGTCGTCAGCAATAATGTTGACGACATTAGCTTCCAGAGCATCTATCGCCGACAAACTAGCTCCCCCCAAAACAGCTTCAGATGCCCATTCACGATTTCGTTCCCTAAGATCGGCAAGCCCCTCAATATAAGCGGTTGCATCGTTAATAATTTTCCGTTCCATCGCACTGTTTGTATTTGCTTCGTTATTTTGAGTATCAGGATCGGACGGTGTCTGAGGTAGACCTATTTGAACGGGCGTTGCCGCACCAAGATTAGTCGCGGGCGACATAGCTGCAATGTGAGTTGCATACAAGATGTAAGTACCAGCGCTCGCGGCTCTGGCGCCTTTAGGGTAAACGTAACCTACTATTGGAATATCTGAAGACAATATGCGCTTGATAATACCGCGCATCGCATTATCTAAACCTCCCGGAGTATCTAACTGCAAAATAATTATCGATGGCTTGTTAGAGGCAGTCTCACTGTGCGCTAAATCAATCGAGGAAACGACATATTCCATAGTAGCAACCCCAATAGGACCCCGAACGTCAAGCGTCCATACAACGTTTGCCGCGAAGGTAAGCCTAGAAATACACAGAAGTATTAAAAACATCCAAATACGCGAACAAAACATATTTTTTACTCAAATTAACAAATAGTGAAGCAGTGGACAGGTAAGCAATATCTTACCGATACTCATCTTAACGACTTGACGCAGATCAAAACTTGAATAGAAAGGAAATTGGTAGAGATATAGCGAGGGATGAATATAAAATGTCAGTGCCGAGGTTGATTTAACACCGCAAATGTCTAGCGAGCCGAAAAGGATACGCTAATTGAAGAAAGTCGTTACTCAGGTTAAACCTTTTCTTTGAATAACGACCTTCCTTTTACACCTGATTTTTTACGATTAAATTCTAAATTGCAAAACAGGCTAAACGTATAGTTGAATTATTTTTGTAAACTCAATCTAAGCAAACGGCCAGTACTGCCATCTTCGAGCACATAAATATTACCGTCCGTGCTCTGCTCGACTTCTCTGACTCTTTCACCCCACTCGTAACGAGCCGATTCTTCTGCAACTAAGACAGGCCGGTCTTCTTGTACAGCAAAGCTCACGCGCACAAGTGCTTCAGACGACAAGCCACCAATGAATCCATTGCCAGTCCAATCTTTGAACTTATCGCCCTTATAAATAATAAAACCAGCAGGGCTAATTGCGGGAACCCAGGCGACTTTTGGCGCGTAAAATACAGGGTTAGTTTCATGATTAGGGATTTTCACGCCAGAGTAGTGCTCGCCTTGAGATACGATGGGGTATCCATAGTTTCTAGCGCGCTCAATCAAATTGAGTTCATCACCGTGTCGTGGTCCCATTTCGTGCGCCCATAAATTGCCATCGGCGTCGAAATCGATCCCCAAGGGGTTGCGATGCCCAAGCGTCCATACTTGATTAGCAACTTCGCCATTTCCATAAAACGGGTTATCTTCAGGAGAACTTCCATCTTGGTTGATTCTGAGTATTTTTCCTAAATTCATTGCCATATTTTGCGCTGGCGTGAATTTTTGTCTATCTCCGGATGTAATAAACAAGTAACCATCAGGCGATAATGCGAGGCGATGAGAATAATGCCCGTTACCCGTCATTTTAGGAGCTTGACGCCAAATTACCTTACGTTCGCTTAGCGATGCTCCGCTCGACGTTATAGAAAGCTTAGCGCGTTCCACAATGGCCCCACTCAAGCTGTCATCTTTGCTATCGCGCTCAACCATCGATAAAAATACGGTGCCGTTGTTAGCAAAATCTGGATGAACAATAATATCTCCCAAACCGCCTTGCCCGCGGGCCGTCGTATTTGGCACGTTGTCTACCGTAAAGCGCTTTTTGCCTGCCTTATCGATTACCCAAAGCTTACCCGTTTTTTCAGTCACTAAAGCGTGTCCGTCCGGTAAAAATGCCATTGCCCATGGTGTTTCAAAGGTTTCGAGAACATCAGCATAAATAGTGCTGTTGTCACTTCCTTTCATAGTGATTTTTTCTTGTGCCAAAGCTGTTGCGCACAATGCCGTCAATGCAACGCTTAGCGAAAATTTTGTTAGTAAGTTAATAGTATTCCCCTTAATAGGTTTATAAATTCCAATATTTACGAATTTTTGCATAAAACAGTTCATACAACGCTATTTTAAAACCTGTTCTTCACGAATATAAGCTTACCTCAGAAGAAGGACTTCAAGCCACTGAAATCTAGCGATATTGACTTAGAAATGTGAATACTTTCTTAAAAAAACGGCGCTATCTAAATTATAAAGAAGCGATTTTTATTTTGTTAACATTATAAGAATAAATATGATTGTGAAACGATTTTTAAGCGAACGCCTGCTAACAGTAAGCCAATACTAATATAAATCTTAAACCCAATAAAAAAGAACCTTGATGAAGGTTCTTTTTTTTACAACTCTATATTTGTTTATTCATCACCATTGATGAAAAAGCGTAAGGAGAGGTCTAAACACGCCAAATTAAACAACCGTCTGGCGTTCATACCACTCGCTCAAGTTTAGAACACAACTTGCACGCTTGAAGTACAGGTTGATGAGCTTTCTTCACACACTAGATATGTGTATGAACCGCCGCCTTTTATATTTAATGCATCCGTATAAGAACCATCATTTGCCGTAACCGCAATAAATTGTCCATTCCGATAGACATCAACATTACTTGTGGTTGCGCCAGACCAACTAAGGTCAACTACCTGAGTGCCTCTACTTTTGTAGCCATTAGCCGAAAGACTAAAATCGCCTGATGGTGGCGGTGGTGGTGGCTCAGTACCACCACATGGGTTGGCCGTTAAATAGGCGTCAGCGGCTGAAGCTTTCACGATGCCATAGCCAAAGTAAACGTCCTTACCTCCGGCTCCACCATCCTCGGCTGTTGCCTTGAATGCAGCACGAATATCTTCACCTGTGCAGCTAGGATGATTTGACCAAACTAGAGCAGCTAATCCAGCGACAGCAGGTGTTGCCATTGAAGTTCCGCTCAAAAATCCATAGTCACTAGAGGTGATCGAAATATTCATATTTGCCGCAGCTAATAAAGCACTTCTGTCTTCTAGTGCAGCACCTACAGCAGGAATACTCGTAGTATTGGTTGTGCCTAGCGTACCGCTCAGAATTCCGGGTTCATTATTAATAATAACCGCACCAATACCGCCGGACAGCTCACAGTTATTCACTTTATCGAAAAACGAAATCACGCCGCGATCAATAACGCAAATCTTCCCGTCAGCGCCGGCATTTGTAGCTTCAGCTGTGCCCATAAAGAAAGTTTGTCCTGCAGCGCTCCCTGTGTTTTCCATTGAAGATGAAACATAATTGGTGCTATCGGCAGATAAGCCCGAAGAAGTGGCTAAGCCAGCAGGGAAAGTAGACAAAGTATTAACACCACCCGCAGTTACTTCTACACAAATCGTTTCATCGGTAGTTGTTTGTTTACCACGACCCGTTGCACAACTCGGAAACTGTGAAAAGCTAGCAATATTATTGTCAGCATCATTAGCGCCGATCATCATTATGGCTGAATAGCCAGCAGGATAAGAACGCGTTGTATTACCGTCATTTCCAGCTGCAGCTACAACAAGTCCGCCAGCATCTCTAAATGCTTTAAATGCGTTTTCTTCTGTGCTGTTTGCGCCGCCACCACCTAAACTCATATTGATGATATCAGCACCTGCTGCTGAACATAGTTGAGCAGCTTTCGATAAATCCGATGAATAACCATAACCCTCGGCGTTAAACACTTTAATAATATGCATTTCGACGCCAGGCGCCATACCAACAACACCAAAGCCATTGTCCGCAGCGCCTATCGTTCCGGCAACGTGAGTGCCGTGCTCACCGCCTGCATCAAACCAGTTACCTGTACCTGAGTCATTATCACCTGTGATGTTATTCCAGACAAAATCAGAATTTGATGAATCCAAGCCTGAGTCAATAACGCAAACCTTTATGCCTGCATTAGGATTAAAAGTGACTTGATTCGCCTCTGACTGATAGACCGCATACGGCGTTACCTGAGTGGTCATCGGATTACCCGCATCGTCATTGTATACCGCCATCGATTTACGAATCTGGTCAACTTCGACTAGTTTGACATGGGGGTTGTTTAACACGCCTTTTACTTGCTCGAGACTGAAGCCATCAAATTCTGCGGCGATAAAACCATCGCCTTCAACTTTAATACGGCCGCCGTTTTGTTGGGTTAGTGCTTTTACAATGCCTTTGCCGTTATTATCTATTTGAATGACATAACGTTCTTGAGCTTGCACAACTGTTGCGCTCATTGCCATGATGCAGGCTGCTGCCAACGGAGTTAGCTTGCTTTCGATCAGTTTTTTCATAGGATTTCCAAAAATCTTGTTGTTTTTAAAAGCGCGTATTTCAATGTTTGTTATTTTAATTATCATTAGCGCTATGAATTCGAATATATAAACTCGATTTATTAACCTACTCCAAAAGTTTATTGCATGTAAAGAAAATATTAATACAGTTATTCATTAATAAAAATTGCTTACTGACTACAGAAAAGGTGGTAATTAGACTATATAACAAGCAGTTAGTGCTTGAACCTATCCAGCCTCGATAGGCTAAATTTTTCATGAAAACAATACTTTATAGTGCACGTGAGTTGGAGTAATGTTTACTTCTTTTGGCATATCATTCATTATCTGCCAATAGGTTTCGCTGGGAGAATAACTTTGAATAAAGATGGTCCTAAGGATTATCAATCGTTAGCATGCCAACAATGCAGGAACGCAGATGTCTTAAATTTTGATTTTACAATGGCGTTTCAGCCAATTGTAGATTTTGATAACAAGTGTATTTTTGGTTATGAAGCACTTGTCCGTGGTCTGGAAAATCAATCTGCGTTTGAAGTAATCAGTCAGGTCAACGATGAAAATCTATATCGTTTTGATCAATGCTGTCGTGTCAAGGCGATTGCCTTAGCGGCCAGGCTCGATATTCGTTCTTACGTCAGTATCAACTTTCTACCTAATGCTGTGTATCGTCCCGAGTTGTGTATTCAAACAACATTGAATGCAGCACAAGAGTTTGGTTTCCCTATCGATAAGATTTTATTTGAGGTGACCGAAGTTGAAAGAGTCGCTAGCAATGAGCATTTAAGTGAAATTATCAATTATTACCAGAGCAAAGGGTTTAAAACAGCGCTAGATGATTTCGGGGCCGGTTATGCAGGTCTTAATCTACTAGCCGAGTTTCAGCCTAATATCGTTAAATTAGACATGGCGTTAATTCGGGACATTCATATTCATCCAATAAAATTAACCATTGTGCGCAAAATGCATGAGTTGAACTGCGAGTTAGGTATTACCACTTTAGCAGAAGGCGTTGAGAGCATAGATGAATTGAGAGTTTTGCGTGAGTTAGGGATCAATTTGTTCCAAGGATACTATTTCGCAAAACCTGCGTTTGAAGCATTGCCTGACGTTGACCAATCTGCTTATAGCCTCTAGCTTGAAGAGTATTTTATGCCTTATTCCCATCGATTTTATTAATAATGGAAAAATCAATCAGTCAACGATGCAACCTCAAACCTAAATATTGTTTCCGATGGCATCAATGATGTTGCGACAATTTAGGGGTATCCAAGCGGTAATAGCTTGTTAGCAAACTTAGCGAAACATAGTAACTAGATGAGGGTAGCTGAGCAGTTGGTATTGAGACGATTATTACCGATAGCAAGACTGACCCAGCCCTAGAGATAGATGCGCTGTGGTTGTGCTTACCTAATCTGTTTAGCCAAGAGCGGCATTAGGCGCCACAAATACCACCGACTTTTTCATTAGCTCTCTAGCATTTTGCTTGCGTCAAAGCCTAAGCGAAGGTTGCCCCATAAAAGACCATCTACAAAAATGGGCGAGTCTATTTCGGTCATAATTTCGCCAGTATCGCGCACGTAAGTATGCAGTAAAAAACGCTCTGAGTTGGCAGCAGCGCGCATTCCAGAAGGATCATTAAAAATACGCTTGTCACGACTGCTCAACAGATCCACAGATGGATCTCCCGTTGGCTTTTTAGAAAACCAACTATTGTTAACCGGGCAATAGCCTTGTTGATCAACCACAAATGCGACCTTACCGCCGGGAGTGGCTTTGACTAATTGATCACAATCATTCTGCACTGCTGCTATGAGTTTATCGGTGTAAGCAGTGCCATATTGCTGAGGATTTGTACCGGCAATCAAGCTGTAAGATTTATCAAATATTTTTGTGCCTTGCGCCTGCAGGTTATTCAGTGAAGACTGTATTTTATCTCGACAAAGCCCTGCACGAGTAATCGACGCATCTAACTCACCATGCCCCAGGACAAAACGGCCGATTGTACCCTGCACCTTTTCTGCGACTGCGCTTAAATCACGGGTCGCTTTTGAGGAAGCCTGCATATTGTTATCCGTCAGTTGACTCGCCTCGTGTATCTGAGTCATAAGTGAGTTAATGTCGCTATTACTAGTAGCGACATGTTCCATATGCTGAGCAATGCCTGAAAGACTGTTCGTTGTCGTTTCAAAATCACTTACGAGTTGCGCAAAGTTATCCGACGCTTTTATGACAACATCTCTTGTAGTTTCTGTACTTTCACTAATAACGAGGGTTTGTGCGTGGGTATCACCCACTAGTTTCAACATAGCCACAATATTTTCAGAGATATCATCTGTAGCTAGATGGACTTTTTGGGCTAGTTTGCGCACTTCGTCGGCAACGACTGCGAACCCACGACCGCTTTCCCCTGCCCTTGCCGCTTCAATAGCGGCGTTCAAAGCCAACAAATTAGTCTGCGCAGAGATGTCTTGAATAATCCCGACGATCGACTTAATGCTGGTTGAACGTTCATTAAGACCTGCCACCAAACCCTTGAATTCGCCCAAACGGTCTGAAATTGTGCTTATCTTGTGACTAACGTCCTCCAGTTCCGTGTAAGAACTTCGAGCCATGCCGAGATTGTCGCTTATCGTGCCTGAAATCGCTTGGGTCTGGTCTGCAACTTCAGCAATACGCACAACAGAAGCACTACTTTGGTCCATGACCTCTTCAGCAACGCGCGTCTGCTCAAGAGTGATAACACGAGAACCGTCAATACTTTTCAGTGCCTTCGCTGAATCCATTGCAATCCCCATGGTAAGCGACTGTACGTTAGCGATAATAGACCTCTGCCCAGACAAGAAAAGATTATACGTACGAGCTAATTTACCAATTTCATCATGGGTAAGCACAGGCATATTCTTGGAAAGATCACCTTCTCCCTCAGCAACTTCTGACAGCAAATCGACCATTTGATTTAGCGGACGTACTATCAAAAAGCGAAGGTACCACACCATAAAAGAAATAAAGCCTAACATTAACAAGGTGATAAAAATTTGAGTATTGCGTAAATTAGATAGGGCTTGCTCGACTTTCGCCATCACCTCCGGAGACAGGCTAGTGTCGCTAAGGGCGTCCTGAATGATATCGGTCTGCCATGTAGTTAAAAAAATAAGTGCGACGCCGAATAACACAAAAACATATAAGCTCGCCAGCTTTCGGCTCAAACTATTGAAGAACGATAATTCAACCCGCTCATGTAACGTTGCAAACAGCCCCATAAAGAATTCCCCGTAAATAAATATCTGAATCGATTCGCTGTCAAACTAAATGGGCAGCTGTAAATTAAGCAATAAATCTGAACACAATTTAAATGATATCGGCCAAACCCTGTAAATTGTTACTAAAGATCATTATTTGTTAAAAACACTAACAAATGATAGTAAATCACCTATTTAGCTCTTTGTGAAACGTCAAACTGACCAAGTAGACACAAACTACTGGTTTGAGTCGAAACCAATATAAAATGCGATTTATCGTCATTTTGGAAAGCGATAGCAGGCATAAACACTTATTTTATTGATTGTTAATCGTTCAAATTTTTAGCATAGTTTTTCAACTAAACAAATAGGCACTATTTTTCATATTTGTATCTACTTGTTCCAGTGATATAGTTTTTATGTAAACTATTTGTAAACGAATAATAAAGACGTGACAGATATGAATTTAACTTCATACTTTGTTAGGCCAATAAACAAATAATAGCAATGCATGTATTTAACACGCGCTTTTATGAGAATGTGCAAAATCTTTATTCTCTCTTTTATCCACAAAAAGTTCACACAAGCGGATACGTTAGAACGAGCGAACATCGTTGTTTGAAACATATTTAATGTAGATATCTTTTACATCAAATATGAATAACGTTAGCCAAATGTGAGCGCTCTAAAAAGACGAATTGAGCGTTTAACAATTTTTATATAGTTATTACTACGAGGTAAGAGCACATGTCTACATCAAGCAGCGGATTTTTTTCTTTCTTAATGAAAGATAAAATTATTGCTAAACCGGGGTTTAATCGTTGGCTAGTCCCACCAGCATCTATTGCTATCCACCTTTGTATAGGTTCTGTTTATGCATGGAGTATATTTAACCCTGCACTAATTAAAGAATTGGGTGTTGTTACAGGCTCTGCAGGTGATTGGACGCTGAGCAGTGTAGTTTGGATATTCTCCGTAGCCATCGTGTTTCTTGGTTTAGCGGCGGCGATAGCGGGTAAATGGTTAGAAAAAGTCGGACCGCGCTGTGTAGGCGTAACCGCAGCATTTTTGTGGGGTGGTGGATTTATAATTGGCAGTATTGGTATAGCCACCCATCAATTATGGTTGATATACCTAGGCTATGGCGCACTCGGTGGTTGTGGCTTAGGGCTTGGCTATGTTTCACCTGTTTCGACTCTCTTACGCTGGTTCCCTGATAAACGCGGCATGGCTACAGGCATGGCAATTATGGGTTTTGGTGGCGGTGCTATGATAGGTGCTCCATTAATTGCTTTTTTATTAAAGTTATTTGCAGTTGCTCCAACCTATTTGGGTGCAGAAGGTTCAGTTAAGTTAATTACTGAAGCAGGCAAACGTTTTGCAGAAACGTCGACTGGTCTCGTCGAAGTTGTAGTCGCAACCGCCGGTGAAGCCTCAGCAATGGCCTTCCCAGGCGACGCAGGTATTTATGTTGTCGGAAGTGGAAACACGGGCGCGGCTGGTACATTCTTAACGCTTGGTATTGCTTACTTCGTCGTCATGATTATCGCTTCATTTTCTTACCGTGTACCTGCTGAAGGTTGGAAGCCAGAGGGTTGGAACCCGCCAGCTAAAGATGAATCGGCTAAAAGCATGATTAGCGACCACGACGTGCACATCGACCAAGCGATAAAAACACCTCAGTTTTGGAAATTGTGGATAGTATTATGCTTCAACGTGACCGCTGGTATCGGCGTAATCGGTGTAGCTAAAACTATGATGGTAGATATTTTTGGCTCAACCTTACCCACTGTTGCAACGGCAGCTTTTGCTGGCACCTATGTACTAATGATTTCAGTCTTTAACATGTGCGGTCGATTCTTTTGGGCGTCTATCTCTGACTTTATTGGCAGAAAAAACACCTATCACTGCTTCTTTGTACTTGGCACAGCCCTCTACTTATCAATACCTTACGCTGCGTCACAGGTAAGCGCAGATCCATCCGTTATGTGGTTGGTGATGTTCTATGGTGCAACGATGATCATTTTCACAATGTACGGCGGTGGTTTTGCAACCATACCTGCATACTTAGCCGATATATTTGGCACTCTACATGTTGGTGGTATCCACGGTCGTTTGTTAACAGCGTGGGCAACTGCGGGTGTATTAGGTCCGTTCGCGATAACGTACCTGAGGAATATGTCACTGAATGATGCCATTAATGATTTAGTTTCTAAGATTGATCCGGTTGCGTTCCAAGAAAAATTTGGCTCCGCCGTCAGTCAGCTAAATGAATTGGTAGCAGCTAAAACAGTCACCGTAAGCAAGTTAATGGAGTTAGTACCTCCTGGTACTGTCGACCCAACGCCGAGTTTGTACAATACGACCATGTATGCCATGGCCGCCTTGTTGGTAATTGCCTTCTTCGCTAACCTAACGGTTCGCCCAGTAGACGCAAAACACCACGTTCACAATACTCATCCTGAAACGGCTGAAGGGAAAAGCTCAATTTAAGTCACCTTCAATTAACTGAAAAAGCCGCTTTAAAATGACTAAAGCGGCTTTTTTTATTTGTGAAAATCGTATCAACCCTTTCTTTTATCGCAACCATACATGAGCGTCACGCTAGTTACTTTTCAAGATATTGACTTGCACTGAAATGTACTGAACTAAATTAGCGCAGTTTTGAAAGCCTTCAGATTAAATTTCACCAAGGTAGGATGTCTTCTAAATCGATAACTTCGCCGCAATGAAAAGGCTTATAACCAGCTAATCCCAGCACTGCATTCTGAAATTTTTCGGTTTTTAATTCGGCAATTAATTGCTGAACAGCAAATTTTTTAAGGGATTTTTGGTGGCAAACCAACACATAGTTCTCTGTGGTTAGAGGTAAAAAATCCAAACCAAAGTGTCGAGCTGCCGTTTCCACTCCTATTCCAGCATCGGCCATACCAGACGCAACGTATGCGGCAATAGCCGAATGTGTAAACTCGACGTCCTCGAAGCCAGCAATTTCCGTTGTGTTTACTTTAGCTCTTTTAAACAATTCATCTATGAGTAAACGAGTACCCGAAGTCTCCTGACGGTTAATAAACTTTATGCCTTTACCTAACAGATCTTGAACTCCTGTTATGCCCTTTGGATTATTACGTTGTAGCATTAGACCTTGGGTACGCGTTACAAATCGTATGACCTTATAGGTATTTGCCTTAAAATACTTATTATGTATTTCAATTAAATGCGGGTTAACAATCTCAGTTGGCAAATGGAAAGCAGCAATGTCGCACTCTCTGTTTGATAGGGCTTTAAGCGCCTCTTCTGTCGTTCTATACTGCAAACTTAATTTAAATTTATTTGTATATTCAGGCAGCAGTGCAACCGCATAACCGTGACTCGCCGCGATTTTTAGCAGCGGTTCTTTAAAAGTTAAGTTCCTGTGTATTTCCAGATTCAATTCAGAGGCAAGACTAATTAATTGCGGTTCAAAGCGGGCATTAACGAGTTGCTCTGCCCATAACAGCTTTTCCCCTAAAGGCGTCAATATTGCACCTTTCCCTTTTTGCAATTCAACTAACTCAGATCCAAAAAAGTCAGTCCACTTTTTTAATATATTCCACACATGGCGATACGACATGCCCATCTTATCTGCTGCTTTCGTTAACTTACCAGATTCATGGATCGTATTTAGCAGAACAAATATACGCGGGTCGACCGTTTCACCGTGGTCATCGTAAAACTGCCATGCGGCTTTTATAAAAATTCTCTTAGCTATTACAACTTTATCATGCACGCTTTAATACTCTGTTTATGGGTCATTTGGCTATGGTTTAAGCATTTTACCGGACAAAAGACATAAGAAATATATTTCATATTCTTATAATTCAGCATCGGTGTTACAATTTTATAACATGTTAGATAGTGTATGACATTTTTGCTAAATACAAGATTTATATATGCAATTTATTTCATATTTAAAAGATGAGTTAGTCGCCTAGGAGACACCATGCAAATAGATTTTTCTTCCGATTTATCAAATGTGGTTAATATTATTGACACATTAAAGCACAAAGAAGGTGCTTTGCTACCTATCTTGCATAAAATTCAAAAAGAAATTGGTTATATACCCCTGAAAACGATAGATATAATCGCAAAAAAACTACATCAAACACCGGCAGAAATTCACGGTGTCATTAGTTTTTATCATCAATTTAGAACTTCCGTTCCTGGACAACATAAAATTCAAATCTGTCGTTCGGAAGCTTGCCAAGCTCGCGGTAGCCGAAGCCTCGAAACACATGCAAAAGAACGATTGGAAATTGACTATCATGGCACCACAGAAGACAAAAACTTTAGTCTCGATATGGTGTACTGCTTAGGTAACTGCGCAACTGGCCCTAATGTCAGGATCAACGATGAATTATTTGGCCGTGTGAGTAATGATAAGTTCGACACACTTCTTTCCAAATATAAAACAACAAGCAAGGGGATATAAACATGACTTTTAAAATGTTTGTGCCAAGAGAAAGTACCGCCTTGTCATTGGGTGCGCACGACGTAGCAAACGCAATCAGCGCTTATGCAACTGAGCACACTATTGACCTCACATTAGTTAGAAATGGTTCTCGCGGTTTGTTTTGGTTGGAGCCTTTAGTTGAAGTGGAAACTTCGCAGGGAAGATTTGCCTACGGACCCGTGGAAGAATCAGACGTCGCAGCCGTCATGCAAGACATTGTGGACAACCTACTCAACGGTCAGGCACAAAAACACACATTAGCATTAGGCTTAACCGATGAGTTGAGCTACCTTAAAAAACAGACACGCTTGACCTTCGCGCGCGCCGGCATCACCGACCCCTTATCTCTTGAAGATTATATCGCAATGGATGGCTTCAGCGGCCTGCATAAAGCGTTGGCCTACTCTAGTCAAGAAATCGTCACCACAGTGGTAGATTCTGGCTTAAGAGGCCGCGGAGGCGCAGCCTTTCCTACAGGCATCAAATGGCAAACAGTGCATGATGCACCGTCAGAAAAAAAATATATTGTTTGCAATGCCGATGAAGGCGATTCAGGAACCTTCGCTGATAAATTGGTGATGGAATGCGACCCCTTTATGCTAATTGAAGGCATGATAATAGCCGCTCTTGCTGTGGGTGCTGACCAGGGCTATATTTACTTGCGCTCTGAATATCCGGTTGCCGATGAGATTTTACAAGAAGCTATTGTTATCGCCACACAAGCGGGTTATTTAGGTAACGATGTTTGCGGCAGTGGTAAAACATTTAATCTAGAGGTTAGGTTAGGTGCAGAAGCCTACATTTGTGGAGAAGAAACTTCACTATTAGAATCTTTAGAAGGTAAACGCGGTGTTGTTCGCTTCAAGCCACCGTTGCCCGCCATTGAAGGTTTATTTGGTAAACCCACTATCGTCAACAACGTTTTATCCCTGTCAGCTATCCCTTATATACTTAGCAAGGGTGGGCAAGCCTATCAACAATATGGCGCTAATCGCTCACGCGGAACCTTGCCTTTTCAATTGGCTGGAAACGTTAAGCAAGGCGGATTAATTGAATTGCCTTTTGGTGCTAGCTTGCAAGACCTATTGGATAACTTTTCTGGAGGCACTCAAAGCGGTCGCCCCATAAGAGCTATTCAGGTAGGAGGCCCCTTAGGCGCCTATCTACCACCATCGAAGTTTACACTTTCCTTGGACTACGAAGAGTTCTCGAAAGCTTCTGCAGTTCTTGGGCATGGTGGTATCGTTATTTTTGATGACACTGTTAACATGCTCGAACAAGCTCGCTTTTCAATGGAGTTTTGCGTGGACGAATCTTGCGGTAAATGTACCCCTTGTCGAATTGGTTCAACGCGTGGCGTTGAGGTGCTAGACCGTATTAGAGATGATGATGACCGCGCCGCTAACATGGTATTGCTCACTGATTTGTGCGACACCATGATAAATGGCTCATTATGCGCAATGGGCAGCATGACGCCAATTCCAGTTACGAGCGCTTATAGGGACTTCCCTGAAGATTTCCAATTACCTGCAAGCCAAACAGTTTCACAGGAGACTAATCATGGTTAATTATTTCAATCCAGCAACTGACATCGTGGCACCTCAACCAAAGTTTGATGTGAATAAGGATTATGGTACGCCGCCTAGCGAATCGACCGAAACGGTGAATATTCAAGTGGACGGTGTAACTATCACAGTAGCCGAGGGAACCTCTGTTCTGCGCGCTGCCGCTTTAGCTGATATTAATATTCCAAAATTGTGTGCCAGCGACAACTTGACCGCATTCGGCTCTTGCCGCTTATGTGCGGTGCAAATTGAGGGAATGCGAGGTTATCCAGCCTCATGCACCACGCCGGTAAAAGAAGGTATGGTGGTCACCACGCAGAATGATGATATTGGAAAATTACGTCGTAACATCATGGAGCTCTACATTTCCGACCACCCACTCGACTGCTTAACTTGTTCCAGCAACGGTGATTGTGAATTACAAGATATGGCCGGTGCCGTTGGTTTGCGTGAAGTGCGCTATGGTTTTGATGGCGATAACCATCTTGATGCTAAAATCGATGACTCTAACCCTTACTTCACATTTGAACCGAGTAAATGTATTACCTGCTCTCGATGCGTTCGCGCATGTGAAGAAGTTCAGGGCACCTTTGCTTTAACGATTGAAGGCCGAGGATTCAAATCAAAGGTAAGTGCAGGGACCAGCGAAGAAAACTTTATATCATCAGATTGTGTTTCTTGTGGCGCCTGTGTTCAAGCTTGCCCAACAGCTACGCTGATGGAGAAATCAGTCATTGACAAAGGCCAACCTGAACACAGTGTTATCACTACTTGCGCATATTGCGGTGTAGGTTGTTCCTTTAAAGCCGAAATGAAAGGCGAAGAAGTGATACGTATGGTGCCTTACAAAGGCGGTAAAGCAAACCAAGGTCACTCCTGCGTAAAAGGCCGCTTTGCCTTTGGTTACGCTACCCATAAAGATCGTATAACTGAACCGATGATCCGCGACAGCATTGATCAACCATGGCGAGAAGTTAGCTGGGAAGAAGCGATTGCTTTCTCAGCCGACAAAATTAAAGGAATTCAGGCTAAATACGGACGTGACAGTGTTGGTGGTATTACGTCTTCACGTTGTACTAATGAAGAAACTTATCTGGTACAAAAGCTGATACGTGCCGCATTTGGCAATAATAATACCGACACCTGCGCTCGCGTCTGTCATTCCCCTACGGGCTATGGATTGAAAGCGACAATTGGTGAATCAGCCGGAACACAAACGTTCGAATCAGTTATGAAGTCCGACGTCATTATGGTCATCGGTGCAAACCCAACTGACGCACATCCTGTTTTTGCGTCGCTCTTGCGTAAACGTTTGCGCCAAGGTGCGGAATTAATCGTAGTCGACCCAAGAAGCATCGATTTACTCAATACAGCGCATATTAGCGCAAACCACCATCTTGCATTGCGTCCAGGTACCAACGTTGCAATGATAAATGCCATAGCACACGTTGTTATCAGTGAAGGCCTTGAAGATAAGCAGTTTATTGAGAACCGCACTGATGAATATAATGCATGGCGTGAATTTATCCTTGATGATATTAATTCACCCGAAGCGATGGCTGAAATAACAACGGTAGACGCGGAAGAAATTCGCAAAGCAGCTCGTATTTTCGCTAAAGCCAAAAACGGTGCGATTTATTACGGTCTGGGCGTTACTGAACATAGCCAAGGCTCAACAATGGTAATGGGTATCGCTAACCTAGCGTTAGCTACCGGCAACATTGGCCGCGAAGGCGTAGGTATAAACCCACTGCGCGGACAGAACAATGTTCAGGGATCGTGCGACATGGGATCTTTCCCACAAGAACTTCCAGGGTATCAACATGTTAGTGATAATGCCCTACGTGCTAAATTTGAAAAAAGCTGGGGAGTTACCTTAGATAATGAACCCGGGTTCCGTATTCCCAATATGTTTGATGCCGCGATTGAAGGCACATTCAAAGCAATGTATGTGCAAGGTGAGGATATATTACAATCCGATCCAAACACACAGCACGTTCAGGCTGCATTGAGTTCGCTCGAGTGTTTGATTGTACAAGACATATTCCTTAATGAAACAGCCATGTATGCACATGTGTTTTTACCGGGCTCTTCATTCTTGGAAAAAGACGGCACCTTTACCAACGCCGAAAGACGCATAAACCGAGTACGAAAGGTAATGAAGCCTCTTGCAAAGTATGCTGACTGGGAAGTCACTCAAATGCTTTCAAATGCCTTGGGCTACCCGATGAACTATCAACATCCTTCTGAAATAATGGATGAAATAGCTTCTTTGGTGCCTACTTTCAGCAGAGTGAACTATAAAAAACTGGATGAACAAGGCAGTATCCAGTGGCCTTGTAACGATGAGTTCCCTGACGGCTCGCCAATTATGCACGTAGAACATTTCCCTATCGGCAATGGCAGATTCGCAATTACGCCTTATTTGGGCAGTGAAGACCGCGCCAATAGACGCTTCCCGTTGTTATTAACCACTGGTCGAATACTCAGCCAATATAACGTAGGTGCACAAACAAGGCGTACTGCAAACCAAAGTTGGCATCAGGAAGATTTACTCGAAATCCACCCTAATGACGCTGACGAGAGAGGCATTAAAGATGGAGATTGGTTGGGCATTACGAGTCGAGCGGGTGACACCGTGCTGCGAGCCAAAGTCAGTGACCGAATGAAAAATGGCGTGGTATTTACAACCTTCCACCATCCGATCAGTGGTGCTAATGTAATCACGACTGACAGTTCTGATTGGGCGACCAATTGTCCTGAATATAAGGTAACGGCGGTTCAAGTTGAGAAGGTATCTTCACCTTCTGCATGGCAGACTCGTTATAAGGATTTCACTAAGAAACAGAAAGGTCCTTTTAATCAATCCACTGAAGCAGAATCCAAAACCATAGGAAGCTAAGCTTGATATTGGAAGAGGAAACAAATCTGCAAGCGAGCTATCAGACATTGCCGGTCAAGTTTTGGCTAGCCGGCAATGCTGAAGAGCAAGAAATGCAGGACAATATTGCAGAAGAGATTGCCGTTGCTTTAGTGTACAACGGTATTTCACATGCAGTAATGATGGCGTCGCCTGCCAACCTGCAGGAATTTGCCTTAGGTTTCAGCTTGTCTGAAGGTATCATTACCAGCGCTTCTGAAATGTATGATATTGAACTAGACTCAAGTGACAAAGGAATAGAAATCCGAATTGAGATTAGTTCTCAACGGATGATGTTACTAAAATCACACCGGCGCAATCTAACAGGTCGCACCGGCTGTGGTTTATGTGGTAGCGAATCACTTGAAAAAGCAATTCGCCCAATAAAACAGGTTACTGCAAAAGCAATTCAAAGCTCTAGCGTTATTCAGCATGCTTTATCTCAGTTGCGTGACCACCAAAAACTGCAGGCATTAACTGGCGCGGTGCATGGTGCAGCATGGTGTAATGATTCAGGTAACATTACCTTACTGCGTGAAGACGTCGGAAGGCACAATGCCTTGGACAAACTGATAGGCGCTCTAGCGACAAAAAATATAGATAAAAATAGTGGCTTTGTATTGATCTCTAGTAGAGCAAGCTATGAAATGGTGCAAAAAGCAAGCAGTATGAACATAGCCACATTAGTTGCTGTTTCAGCTCCCACCGTATTAGCAATAAAACTAGCAAACACAGCTAATTTAAACTTGATTGGTTTTGCGCGCTCTGGTCGACATGTTATTTACAACAAGGCCAATCAACATATAGGAAAACCCATTGATGAGTAAGTCTCAAATTCAAAACTTAGTGAGTATGCTCCACCAAATCGTTGATAATAACAGCTATAAAAAAACGGATGAAGAAACGGCAACCATTGTCGTTAACCATCTCAATAAGTTCTGGGCGCCATCAATGCGAGAGAAGATCGTAGAGTATGCGGCGACAGATGAGGCCGAATTGTCTGAAGCAGCAAAATTAGCCATCGCTAAATTATAGACATCAAACGCCTGCTTTTCAGCAGGTGTTTAGTTCAATCGCTTTCGATGTTTCCAAAAACTAGAATGAAGAAGGATAAAAGTTAATCCGATTGAAACAGTCTAACCACCTAACATAGCCAAATGTTGGGTCGCGCCAGTAAATCCTTTGTCCAAATAGTGAGTGGCTTCTTTTTGTCCTAACATATTCTGAATTTCAGTCATCAAGTAAGCGGGATTGTCATGCTCTAAGCTTTTTGCAATTGTATCTCTCAGCTCAATCCCCTTTTCAGCAAATAAACACAAATGTAATTTGCCTAATGCAGAAATTCGTAAGCGATTGCAATCAGCACAAAAATCTTTGCTGTAAGGCATTATTAAACCTATACGCCCTAAATAATCATCATGCCGATAAACCTTCGCTGGCCCCGCCCATTGAGCCTTGTGTTTGCGCGTCCAACCTAAATCGATTAGTTTATTTTCAATACTCTCACCACTCACATGCTGAGCATTAAAGAACGCTTCGTTATCACCGGTTTGCATAAGCTCAATGAAACGCAGTGTGATGTTGTTCGATTTCACGAAGTCAAAAAACAGGGACAGCTGAGGGTCAGTAAACTCTTTTAATAGTACGGCGTTAACCTTAACCTGCAGCCCCAACTCAACAGCAAGCTCGAGTCCTTTAAGAATACTTTGCAAACGACCATCGCCGGTAATTTGTTCAAACTGACGGGGATCCAGACTATCGATACTAACGTTTAGTGACGTTAATCCAGCATCGACCCACTTTCTTAAATCCTTCTCCAGCTTGTAACCATTTGTGGTAATGGCTACCTGCTCAATACCTTCTACATTCGCTGTTTGTTCAATGATCTTTGTTAAGTCATTGCGTAACGAGGGCTCACCGCCAGTGATGCGAACCTTTTTGGTTCCCATTTTAGCGAAAGCCTGCACCACCATATTAAGTTCAGGTGCGGACATGAAGTTGCGTGGTGTGTCACATTGATAACCATCGGGCAAACAATACTGGCAACTAAAGTTGCAAACATCAGTAATTGACAAGCGAAGATACTCAAATCGTCTTCCAAACTTATCCATTAATGGCGGCGCTTGTTCTCCCACATTTTTTACTGGGATGACTTGAGACACGGCGTTCGCATTGTAGATATTCATAAAGTCTGCGTTTCCAATTTAGGTTTCAAGATAAGTGATTTTTACTAGCGAAAAAACTGCATATAAACATCAGTTAATTGATGCCTAAATATATCATGTTATGCGTGATATTCCTCATTAAGTGACAAAAAAACTGACATCGAAACGCACCGAAAAAACAATTGGCTGGAGACATATGAAATAAGGAAAATACAATCCCGTTTTGATAACTTAACGCCCTAAAAATGAATATTCATTGATTACGTTTTCTTTATCGTCTATTCTTTTTTTATTCTATAACTACACAAGTGATTTATAGAAAAGTGATGTTGATAGATGATGGTAGTTTAGTCAGTTCAGTATTAAACGCATTTCAAGACCACATTTGTATTATGGATATACAAGGCAACATTTTGTTTGTGAATAACGCTTGGGTTGATTTTGAGAGAAACAATTCGAGCAACGATTTAACTGATTGGCTCAGCGTTAACTACCTTGATGTTTGTGATAAATCTATTGGAGACGGTTCACAATTTGCTGAAAAAGCGGGTCATGGCATTAGAGCGGTTATAAACAAAAAAGCACCTTTTTTTAAAATAGAATATCCCTGCCATAGCCCCAACATGCAGAGGTGGTTTGTATTATTTTGCACTGCGTTTGAATTTGAAAATAGCAGACTTATTTTAGTAAAACACTCTAATGTAACGCAAAAAATCAAAGCCCAAATTAACTCTCACACTGATGCACTCACCTTAGTCGGAAATAGAAGAGCATTAGATGAGTTTTTAGACCATGAGTGGCGAAGATGCTCTCGATTGAGACAACCCATTAGTGCGCTGATGATTGATATAGACGACTTTAAACAATTTAATGATATCAACGGCCACTTAAAAGGCGATGACTGCCTTAAGAAGATATCTCAAGCATTAAAGAATTTAGTGCATCGACCTAGTGATATATTTTGCCGGTATGGCGGCGAGGAATTTATATATATCCTAGGAAACACCAATCTCCATATAGCATTAGAATTATCTGACAAAATTCACAGCTCAATCGAAGATTTACATATTATTCAAAACCAAGAGCTGCCAGATAAATATGTGACAGTTAGCATAGGCGTATGCAGCATTTGCCCGACTAGCAGCGAAGAAAAAGAAATACTGTTGAAAAAAGCAGACCATTGTCTGTACCAAGCGAAGTCTGGTGGAAAGAATACTACACGCTCGTCTGATTGATTAAAGGGGTATTGTCGAATGTGAAAAACGCTGCCAAGTGAGTAAGGTAATTCTAGTCTTTTCATAAAAAATAGGCTTAAAAAATGACAGCAAATGATTATAAAGCCGTAGCAAAAACCTTTTGGAAGCAGGGCTATGTTGTAATTGACGACTTTTTTGATGAAAATCTAATGTCTACTAGCCAGTCAATCATTATGTCTCACTTTGGCGAGTCCCCAGCATATGCTCATGATGAACAATTTATTCAATTATCGAAAGCTGAAGTTGTGCCTTGGTTTCCCCAGCGAGAAGGTGAGCATCACTTTGATATCATCGAACAAGACCCACGTCTAATTGCGCTAAGCGAAGCAATTTTAGGCGCCAGTTGGTATAGTCAATATTGCATGGTGATGTTTTCAAAGCAAGGTAGCGTAGGACAAGCTTGGCATCAGGACTGTCCGCCTGAAGACGCCACGCAATACAATTTAAACCGACTGGTTTATACCAAGGATATTAATGATGGCGACGGTGGAGAAGTCTATATCCGTCCGCATTCTCATCTTAATGGTGCACTCAGCAAGGGGCCTTTATTTGAAGATTTTGAAGACCAAGTGGTTGTGTTACCAAAAAAAGGGAGCCTGATTTTGTTACATGGTCATTGTTGGCATCGTATAGGTGAGCAAAAAAGAAACTCTCGCATATCTACAAATTATAGAGCAGCTCCACAAAGTGCCGCTGCTGATATTACTGATATTTGCGTGTATCGAAATATGCGTTATCAGTTTTCAAAAGCTAAAGTTGTTGGTTAGCGCTTTGGTTTAATTGGTTATTGGCAGTAATCCGGCAGTAATCCGACGCCAACCTGATATCAATAATAGAGTTCTGCAGGAAGAGTAAACGTGGATATACAAATGTACGACTTTAGCGAGCATATTTGCTCGACTGCGTGGATTGATAGTCTACCCAATGGACTAGTTAGTAAAACTGTTGACCTTCGATACACCCATGTAATCATTGAGAAGTTAGAGGATGGTTATATGATTTACGTTGGCCCGAAAAATGTTACTACAGCTGGCGATGCCATCAATATTGAACTTGATGAGAACTGCCAACTGTTAGACTACGTTATCGAAAGAATTGAGCCTACCCCAGTGCAAAACAGCAAATAGTTAATTAAAAGTATTAGTAACATTCTTGATGAGCTTGATAGTGAAAAAACAATCTTTAATGCCGAATTCCTTAGTCACGTTTATTTTGATGCAACACCGCCATAAACATCGATTGTAAAGCCACGCTGCTCAGCATAACTATTTGGCGTTAATTGAATGTGTTGTTTTAGATAACGAATAAGGTGGGGTTGGTCACTAAAGCCAAACTGGTAGGCAATATCAGCCCAATCTATATCGACCTGTTTACGCTGATAAAGGTATTCTAAAATTGACTCTAGTTTATTGATTGATTGACATTGTTTAAGTGTTAAACCTGTGACTTTTCTAAAACTGCGTTCTAGGGTGCGTTGCGAGCAGCTTAACTCTTTACCTAATTGCTTAATTGGCTTGTTGGTTAGCAAAGGAATAATTTGTCTGGTGATTTCACTGTGTTTATCTTCGTAACATTTAGAGATTAATGGCAAAAATAAGGCGTCTAATTTTTCAATACATAGCTCACGATTACTCTTAGCGATATTAAATAGCACCTTTTCACTAACTACTTTTTTATCAAGCAATACATCAATATTTTGTTCAGCAACGGTGTCTAGTAATGCTTGGCTAAAATTTAGTTTATTCAACGAATATAAAGCACCTACTTTGAACTTAATGCCTAAGCAAGAAAACGACTGTGAATGATCTAATTCGAAAGTATGAGTGTGAGGATAAATCCAGTGAGAGCCTTTTCCTGTGAAGGATTTACCCTCAAAATGGTACTGATAAACTTGATTTGCCAATAACAAAATTAAATGGGCTGATGGATCAGGATTTAATTTGGGCTGTTCAAAACCATCAACATTCGATGATTTTTCAAGGTACCAATAAGTTTCAATATATTTTTTTAGCTCCAGTAATTTCGGAGGGTTCAGCCAACGTATCATCATTTACTCCGAAGAACGTCCTGTTATCTATCTGTGCACTTGGACTCAGACTGTCGTTTTTGTTCAATCAATATCGATGAAGACCCAATATAATGAGTCGCATAATTTGATTAGAGCAAGAAAAGATGAACATCACAATCCGCCAATACAATTCTGCAGACCTAAACGCTGTGCTAGACTCGTGGGAAGTTGCAACTCGATTCGCACATCCATTCATGACGGAAGTTTTTATCGCGCAAGAACGCAACAATACCGCCGAAATTTACTTGCCCAACACTGATACATGGGTAGCTGAAATAAACGGTAAGGTAAAAGGCTTTATTGCGTTAATGGGTAACGAAGTAGGCGCACTGTTTTTGCAACCATCTTTGCATGGAATGGGTATTGGTAGATTGTTAATGGATAAAGCGCGAGAGCTGCATGGTGACGTGGAGGTAGATGTTTTCAAAGAAAATACGGTAGGTCGCCATTTCTATTCTAAATACGGTTTTGAGTATTTTGAGGAAACCTTGCATGAGCCAACCGGACAAAACGTTATTCGCTTAAAATATAAAGCTAAGCCATCAAACACTGATACCTAACAAAATCAATAATGAGACATTTCATGCAAATCAAAATCACTATAGTTTTAGTTCTTTTATATTCAGTAAGCTTAAATTTGCTGGCTGATACCGTTATTATTAATAACGTTAATATTGTCTCTACTACCGAGGCGCGCATACTTCAGCATAGACATGTCTTATTGCAAGATGGTTTGATTAAAAAGATTTCGAAGACCCCTATTATTGCAAGCGCCGCCGCTAAGCTTATAGATGCAAAAGACAGATACTTGATACCAGGCTTAATCGATTCTCATGTTCATTTAGCCAAAGTTCCGGGGATGAATCGGCGTCAGCAGAAGATGCATCCGCAATTAGTCGAGTCGTACATAGATCAGCAGCCGAGAAGTTATTTGTACTTTGGCTACACAACTTTAATCGACCTCAACGTGTTTTCACCCTCGCTGATTAATCGCTTTAAACAAACGCCCTTGCATCCTGATGTGTTTACCTGTGGTCAGCATTTAGATATTGCTAACGGACATGGGATGTTTGAAGAGCCAGTTGAAACCCGGCTAGTCGATAATCCTAACTTTCTTTATGACCATCACCAAAAACAGATCATTCCTGATAATTTTGATTTAACTAAACATACACCCGCAGCAACAGTTGCAGCGCTAAAGGCTGATAATGCCATTTGCGTAAAAACGTACTACGAAAATGGATATGGTGGCAGTGAAGTAGCTGACTACGATATACCGTCATACCAAATAATAAGGGAGGTGGTGAGCGAAGCAAAAAAACGCAATTTACCCGTCGTCCTCCATGCGAATTCTTGGGAAAGTTATCGTTTTGCCTTGCTCGCTAACGTCGATATTTTAGGCCATGGTCTTTGGCATTGGGGGGAATACCGTCATGACACTGAGGTTCCCACTGCCATCCAAGCAACCTTGCAAGAAATAGCCAAACGCCAAATCGGCTATCAACCCACAATGCATGTAATCGCATCTCAAAGAGCACTATTTGATCCTAAATACTTGAACAATCCGTTGCTAGTTAACGCTTATCCTAGCGAGCTTTTATCCTGGTATAAAACCGAAGAAGGAGGATGGTTTAAAGAATACATTAAGAAATATTTACCTTCACACATGCAAAACTATGACCATGAAACGCTATACAAACTTTTTGATGGTTTTTTGACTCATACCGGCAAGGCATTGGAAGTTATGTCGCAACATGAGGGCAATCTGCTATTAGGCACTGATACGATTATTGGACAATCATATGCCAATGCGCCGGGCTACAGTGGTTTTGAAGAAATGCAGGCTTGGTACAAGTTTGGTGTTCCACTAGATAAAATTTTAAAAGCAGCAACCATTGGCAATGCCAAAGCGTTCAATTTAGATAAGCAATATGGCACCGTTGAAGAGGGTAAAAAGGCCAACCTATTATTGTTAAGAAGTAATCCTCTGGCGACGCTTTCAGCTTACAATGAAATTGATATTGTGTTTCTAGCTGGCACTGCCATTCAGCGAGAAACATTATCAGCTCAAGAACAGTGAGCATTTGTTTGTCACCAATACTGACTTAAACATAGTGGTAATTTCAGCGACTAATGCCGCGACACTGACGACAGTAATTGATATTAACGGATGCAAATAACGCGCTCTTAGTTTGCGTCCGCAAACTGGTCCCTTATTAATTTTGCTGTGCTATGCTTATGCTTCTTTAAAACACCAAACAAAAAGTACTACCAACATGACCGACGATCAGCTTCAAGCCCTCAAAATCGCATATACATTTATGCCTCAATCAATAGAAGTAAACAAGTATGAGTATGGTGAGGACTACAAACGAGTACTTGAACAAATTGAATTTGTTCGCGCGGTGCTGTTTGAATTAGAAATAGACCCTGACGAGCTTGGTGGCGAGATCAATCCGGGGTCAACGCCGAATTCATGCTATTAAAGCTCAGTAATCATTCCTGCGCTGTCATATAAAGCAAATGGCAGTAAACGCTATTGGCCTATTTAAGGCTGAGTAAACAAGACAAAAACTGCCGTAATCTTGCCATTAGAAAATATACGAATTCAGAGCTTGAAAGGATGATACATTTTTGTGAAATATAAAACGATGTTGTCGGAGATGATGCTTTATTGTCGCTCTAAAATTCGCTAACTACTAAACCCCGTAGGTCCGTCACCCGCAAGTTTTTTAAACGGAAAGTGACCTCGACTAACGCTTAGTCACTTTCCAACATTATTTCTAAACCCAAAAAAACTTTTTACAGGCTATTTTTATTCAACAGTAACCGACTTCGCCAAATTCCTCGGCTGATCAACATCAGTGCCCTTTATCACCGCCACATAATATGACAACAACTGCAGTGGCAAAGTGTAGACAATCGGAGCAATTGGCGCTTCACAATGCGGTACGTTTATAACGCGCATGGTTTCGTCACTAGCAAATTGAGCTTCTTTATCAGCGAATACATACATGATGCCTCCACGAGCTCTTACCTCTTCAACGTTCGACTTTAGTTTTTCAAGTAATTCGTTGTTTGGTGCAACGACAATAACCGGCATTTCTTCATCAATAAGTGCTAAAGGACCATGCTTCAATTCGCCTGAAGCGTAAGCTTCGGCGTGAATATACGAAATCTCTTTAAGTTTCAACGCGCCTTCCATTGCGATTGGATATTGGTCGCCTCGGCCTAAGAATAAACTGTGCTGTTTGTCAGCAAACTCTTCTGCCAACTGCTCTATGCCGTTGGTTAACGTGAGCGTTTCTTCAAGCTTGGTTGGTAAACTGTGTAAGCCGTCAATAATGGCTTTTTTGTCTGCGGCTAGCATGCCATTGTATTTACCTATCGCTAGGGTCAACATTAAGAAAGCCGTTAATTGTGTAGTAAAAGCTTTAGTGGATGCCACACCGATTTCAGCGCCGGCTAAGGTCATAAATGCCATGTCCGACTCACGCACAAGCGAAGAACCCGGCACGTTACAAATCGTTAAACTTGATTTGTAGCCGTTTTGTTTGGCTAAACGTAACGCTGCTAAAGTATCTGCAGTTTCACCTGATTGTGAAATGGTCACGATCAAACTGTTTGGGTGTACTACTGATTTGCGATATCTGAACTCAGACGCAATCTCGACATTGCACGACACATTAGCATATTGCTCTAACCAATAACGCGCTGTCATGCCTGAATGATAACTGGTGCCACACGCAATAATTTGCACGTGTTTAATGTCTTTTAGAATATCTTCCGAGCCGGCACCAAATATGCCTTCTACCAAGTCAGTTTCACCTAAACGGCCTTGCAATGTATTACGTACTACGGTTGGTTGCTCATGAATTTCTTTAAGCATGTAGTGGCGATAACCGCCTTTGTCACCCGCATCATGCTCTAATTCTGAATCAAAAACTTCACGCTCTACTTTGTCGCCGTTGTGATCGTATATAGTCACAGAAGTACGTGTAATTTCAGCTACATCGCCTTCTTCTAAAAAGATAAAGCGACGCGTGACTGGTAACAATGCCATTTGGTCTGAAGCGATGAAGTTCTCTCCGATGCCTAGACCAATGACAAGTGGGCTACCTGAGCGAGCAACGACAACGCGGTTTGCGTCTTCTTTGTCCATAATTACCGTACCGTAAGCGCCATGAAACTGTTTCACAGAATCTTGTACAGCTAGCAACAAATCTTTGCCTTTTTTCACTTCTTCGTGAACAGTGTGTGCGATGGTTTCGGTGTCTGTGTCAGAGCCGAAAGTGTAACCCTTGGCTTGAAGATCGCGTCTCAGCGCTTCATAGTTTTCAATAATACCGTTGTGTACAACTGCAATACGCTCATTAGAAAAATGTGGATGCGCGTTCTTTTCATTCACGCCGCCATGTGTTGCCCAACGTGTGTGAGCAATCCCCGTAGCGCCTTTTATTGGCTTAGCAATAATGGCATCGCTCAATGCTTTTACCTTGCCAACTTGTCGCTCACGCTTCAAATTACCTTCACCATCAAGCAAAGCAACGCCCGCTGAATCATAGCCACGGTACTCAAGACGGCGTAAACCCTCTAATAAAATTTCTACAACATTACGTTCAGCGATTGCGCCTACAATTCCACACATATTGGTATCCTAATTAGTCTTTGCTGTCTTCTTCGTTATTCATCGAATGTTTGAAAACAACGACAAGAAGCGCAGCTCTTGTATAAAAGTTTTGTATAAAAGTTTTAAATAAAATAGTTTAATCGGTATAAGACGCACACATTACTGTCACGCCCTGTTTTTCTATCTCTTGCTTGGCTTCTTTATCGAGGCCTTCATCGGTCACCAAAATGGATATGTGCGACCATGGCAATTCCACATTGGGTATTTTTCTTTCTAATTTTTCAGATTCAGCCAGCACGATAACTTGCTTTGATACTTCGGCCATTGTTCTGCTCAAGGAAGTTAATTCATTGAACGTAGTCGAGCCACGCCTAATATCGAGGCCTGCGGCGCCTAAAAATGCTTGGTCAAAATTATAAGCCCTAAGCATGTTCTCCGCCATTTGTCCTTGGAACGAGTGAGACTGTGCATCCCAAGTGCCACCGGTCATCAATACCTGGGGTTCGTTTTCACCTTCAAGTAAGGTGTTCGCAACATGCAGTGAGTTGGTCATGACCAGCAGCCCCATCTTTTTGGGTAAATGCGGCAATAAAGCTGAGGTTGTGCTGCCGCCATCGATAATAATTCGGTTATGATCTTGAATGAGTGTTGCTGCTAGAGCGGAAATAGCCAACTTTCGACTCGAAAGCTTTTCAGATGAAAGTTCAGAAGATTCTTTGGGAAGTAAAACGGCGCCACCAAACCTGCGCAACAGCAATCCGTTGTTTTCAAGCTCCGCGAGGTCTTTTCTAATCGTAACTTCTGACGTTGAAAATACTTTGGCTAGGGCATCGACAGCAACTTCACCACGCTCATTCAGTGTTTCTATTATCGCGCGACGGCGTTGCTGTGTGTTTCGTTTCTGCAAAATCGGAAGCCTTAAGTTTCAAACCGAAAGGTATTATATTAATTAAATTTCGATTTGCAAACTTTAAGGCTATTTAATAGTCTATTTTACTTTTTCTTGGGGCGTTCCCAACCCGTTATTGCGCGCTGCTTGCCCCTCGCAATAGCAAGTTCATCGGCATTGACGTCCTTGGTGACAACAGAGCCAGCCCCTATGGTCGCATTTTCGCCGATACTAACGGGGGCAACCAGAGAGCTATTGCTGCCCACAAATACGCCGTCAGCAATGTTGGTTTTGAATTTATTCACCCCATCGTAGTTACAGGTAATAGTGCCTGCACCTATGTTTACGCCTTTACCAATATGGGCGTCGCCAATGTAAGTTAAGTGGTTCACTTTTGAACCTTCACCAATAACGGATTTTTTCACTTCACAGAAGTTGCCTACTTTTGCGCCGTTGTGCAAATCAGCGCCAGGGCGAAGTCGCGCATAAGGGCCAACATTGCAGTTTTGAGAAACAACAGCATCTTCCACTAAAGAAAACGCTTCAATGCGAGTGCCATCACCAATTTTACAGTTTTTAAATACGCAATTAGGACCAATAACCACATTGTTGCCAATCTCAACTTCGCCTTCAAATATCGCGTTAATGTCGATACTGACATCTTGACCAACGGTCAACTTACCGCGCACATCAATGCGGCGTGGATCCGCTAAACTTACGCCAGCTGTCATCAACAGTTCTGCATTACGAAATTGATACGCCGATTCTAAAGACGATAGCTGAACGCGATTATTCACACCTTCTACTTCGCGCTCCCAAACTGGGTGGGCTGCGCGTATAGTCTTACCTTCTTTAGCTGCCATTTCGATAACGTCAGTCAGGTAATATTCGCCTTGGGAATTGTTGTTGGACAAATTGCCTAACCAACGTTTTAGATCTTTGCCAGACATCAGCATCATACCTGTATTGATTTCGGTAATTTCGCGCTGTGCATCGCTGGCATCTTTATGTTCAACAATAGCGGTAATGTTGTCACCCTCACGAATGATGCGCCCCATGCCTGTTGGATCATCCAAGTGCACGGTCAATAAAGCCAAATCAGCATGTGCCTTTGCTTCAACGAGGCGTTTTAACGTTTCACTGCTGATAAGCGGAGCATCGCCAACAAGGATCATCACGTCCTCATCATCTTGAATATGCCCTGCCGCCTGCTTTACCGCATGGCCCGTGCCAAGTTGTTCAGCCTGCAAGCACCAGTTGACTTGGTGATGGCCAAGCGCTTTTTCGAGCAAATCTGCGCCATGTCCATAAACAAGGTTGATATTGGAGCAATCAAGCTCTTTCGCTGCATTAATAATATGCTCAACCATAGGCTTGCCCGCAATCGGGTGCAATACTTTAGGTAACGACGACTTCATTCTTGTTCCCTTGCCTGCTGCAAGGATGATAATGCTCAGTGACATAGCTAATTCCTTTCTAATTTGGCGCATAGTGTATCTAACTGAAAACGGCTTGTCAGTAGACTTTGCTCACTATTTGGACTATGCTACTGAGCAACTAACAGGATGTTAACTTACGCTAAAATAATGAATATTTTTCGAACACTTCATCGTAGTATCTTAGTTTTGTTTGCTGTTGTCGTTGTCTCTTTGGTGACACTGATTCACTTCAGTATTACTAAAATAGTCGCTGAACAAAGTCGCTCACATCAAGAATCCCTATCACCAGCAGTTAAACTTGTTATTAAACAGGTAATTGAACCGCTGCATGTCGCTGAAACATTAAGCAAATCTCAAGAGCTTCGTGAAATCATGCAGTTTTCTGCTGCTAATGATGCTAGCTTCAATGAGAAAAAGATATTTGCAACGCTCAAACGACTCGAGCAAGAGTTTAATATGGGATTTTTCGTTGCACTCGAAAAGCAGCGCACGCAATATAACTCCGACGGTACTAGCATTAATCTCGTTGAAGGCGACGTAAATTGGTACTTTAAATTTCGCGACCGTCCTGAAACGTCAGTCGGAGATATCGGCAAGTGGGAAGACACACACTTTTATATCGACATCAAAATATTTGATGAAAATAATCAATTCATTGGATTCTTCGGCGTAGCAAAAAGTCTGGCACAGTTCATCGACGTATTTGAAAAGCATAAAGCAACATATGGCAACGACTTCATTTTTGTTGATCCAACAGGCAGAGTGATGCTTTCATCTGATCCCGCGCTTAACGCTAGCAACTCGAAATTCAATAACCTCAAAGATACCCCATGGTATCAACAAACAATCAAAAAAATGGGTGTTGATTCCAAGCTTGCGTTGACGAAAGATGCCCCAGTTGAGGACATTAACAATGAGTTAGTGAATATCAATGAGCAAGATATTTTAGTCGCTCAGGTTAATCTTGATTTATTCAACTGGACAATGCTCTTAATGTCACCGTTGAATGAAAAGCAGATTGAAATTAGCAGCGGTTTTATGTTCTCCGCTATTACTGTTCTAGCGGTTATCTTTATATTGTTCTTAATTATATATAATCTTTTATATTACTTCCGAAAAGACATACAGACCGACGAACTCGTTTTGCCCTATTGCAAGATGCCTTCTGATGAAAAAATAAAATACGTCATCGACTCTAGGGCGTATGAGGACGATGCATATTTATTGCTTATTCAACTCAATGACTTTTATCAGCGGCCAATTACCACGAAAAATTTGCCGGTGCTAACCGGTGTGGGAACTAAAATTTCAGAGTTTTTGCTGGAATCAGTACAAAAACTCAATACTGAAAGTGAGTTTGGAAAGGTGAATGAAAGCCAGTGGCTTATCTTGCTACAAAAAACAAATGACGATGAAAGCAAAAGATTTATGGAAAACATCCGCCATGGTTTAGCCACCATTCAAACCGAATGTGAGAAACAGCAAGAGGTGCTAAAGTTTTCTACCTGCAAGGTGAAACTGAGCGAAGAGGACAGTTTTATTTCGGCAATTTTGCGCTTGAAACCTGCGTTGGATAATCTGAAAACCGTCGGCAAGTTAAATAATGTTGTCGACTTTTAATTGAACAGGAAGCGCAAAGGCAACTCATAGATTGATCTTTGCACGCCGGCGTTTCAAAATACCCGTGGTAATCATCACCCCAATAATAATCAAGCTTCCGCCTATCATGGCGTAATTTGAAAGCACCTCGCCCAATACAACCATGCCCCACAAAATACCAAACATAGGCACCAGATAGCCAACCGTCATAGCTTGCGATGCTCCAACTTTAGCAATCAAGTCAAAGTACATAATGTAAGCAACCCCGGTACAAACCAGAGCTAAAACCAAAGCGGCACCCCAAGTACCGGCATCTGGGTTAACGTCAGGCCAAGCGTATAGAGCGAAAGGAAATAGTAATAATGCAGCGAAAACCTGACTTCCTGCGGCAATCGCAAAAGGTTTTACGCCGCTTAAATGTTTTTTCATAAAACAAGCTGCTATTCCATAGCAGCAAGTGGCGGCTAATGCAGTTAACACGGGCAGTAGTGTTACTGGGCTTGCAGATTGCGTATCTTGACTGATAATCACCACACCTAAGAAGCCCAGAAAAGTGCCGATAACGCCGTGTACACCAATCCGATCCTGCAAATAGAAATAGGCTATGACAGCGCCAAACATTGGTGCTGTAGCGTTGAGTATTGAAGTTAAACCGGCATCCAAATGCACGCTGGTATAAGCAAATAAACTAAATGGAATGGCGGTATTGATTGCGCCAACGAAAAGTAGCTTCGCCCAATTGCCAGAAAGGTCAGCCCACTGGCGAGTAAAATAAACGACTGGCAGCAAAAATAAAGCAGCTAAGGTTGCCCGCACTTCAACCAGAGCGAAAACACCGAAAGCCGGCACTGTCGACTTCATTAACATAAATGAAGCGCCCCAAATTGCGCCTAAAACTAGCAATTCAATTAAGTGAGAAGTTTTCAATTTCATCCTTTTGCTTTAACGAACTTGTCTCAGCTTCAAGAGCAAGTAAATATGTTTTGCGTGTTAAACCACCGGCATACCCAGTGAGTTTACCATTTGTTCCAATTATTCGATGACAAGGAATAACAATGGGTATTGGATTTTTTCCGTTTGCTGCCCCAACTGCGCGGCAGGCTTTTTTGTTGCCTACGGCTATTGCAATATCGAGATAACTTGCGGTCGCTCCGAACGGAACATCGAGCAAAGCTTGCCAAACATTTTTTTGAAAATCGGTGCCATCAGGGTCGAGCGGCAAATCAAAACATTCGCGCTGATGAGCAATGTATTCTGATAGCTGTTTGGCTGCAAGCTTTGATATTTTATTTTCATTACAAAACGGATGAGTATCATTAAAATCAATTGCTTTTACCGCATTCTCAGTGGCAAAAACGCTTAGAAAACCATGCGGCGTCTCTACGATGCTTTTATATAGATGAGCATATTGAGGATAGTTTGTTTGACTATGCTGCGTTTGTAAATCACGCGTTTGCAAATCACGCGTTTGCAAATCACGCGCATTGATAGCACTTAGCTGCGGATTACCCATCCTCTTCTTATTCATATAGCGCTTCCTTTTTTACGTTTTCTGAAGGAGTTGGCGCACCATTAGATAAATTCCAAAGGCTCAAAGTAAGGTAGCTTCGCCATGGGGCAGCCAATTCCTGTTTCACGCCAACCTGCCTATCGGCTAATTGTTTAATTTGGTTTTTAACCACTAAGTCCGTTGCTAAAAAGGTGTCTGGACTGTCGCTAGTGCGCATCGTAACGTAATTAACGGTCCATGCGCCGATGCCTTTAATATGCAGCCACTCATCTATGCTTGCTTCAGGTTGTTCTAACATAAACTGCGCAAAGGCCTTGAGGGTCTCCTTGCGAGCATTGGGCATTTTCAAAAAAGACAAATCTGCCTCAGCAACTTGTTTTGCCGTGACAAAACCAATGAGTCCCAGCGATTCGAAGGCTACTTGATTGCTATCCGGGTGCGGAGCATTTTTCAAGGAACCTGGCCCCTTGTTTTTTTGGTTTTTGTTGAGGGTGTTTTGTAGTAGGTTTAATTGTCCGATGGCGGCTTTTACACTGACTTGTTGTCCGACAATCGCTCGACATCCTGCCTCGAACTTATCGATGATGCCTGGTAATCGAAGGCCATTTAAAACATTCTGCGGTGGCATTCCTGCTTGTATTAATGCGTCATGAATTGCGTTTGGTTCGCAGTTCAAATCTAGCATTTTTTTCAAGGACGCAATGCCGGTCTTGAGTAAACGTAAATCTGTTAGTGAGAAAGTAACTTCAAAGCGGTTTTTCTCAGGCTGATGGACAGCGTGAAACAAAACGCGACTTTCTCCAAAGCGAAGCACTTTGCAAATACTATCGTTTTCTACTTTTTCATTCGATTCAATTTGTCTCAGTTTAAAAAAATCTCGAATATGCTGCCATTGATAGGGCGGCCTGTAAGATAGGTGAATCGTTACCTTACTTGCTTCTGTCTCTGCTTTTGCCCTGTTGGAGCGCCTAATTTGACTTGGCGTAAGGCCTGTATTTAGCTTCATGTGATGCTGCAAGGGCTTAGCTGCATTGAATCCACAGGCCTGCGCAACCTGCTCTATCGGTAAACTTGACTCGTGCAGCAACTGCTTGGCAAAAAGTAAGCGAGTAAGTAACTGATAGCGCTTGGGCGAAATCTGTAAATGCTGTTCGAACAACTTGGTAAAATAGCGGGTGCTAATACCAAGCTTATCAGCAATTTCAGCAATACTTAGTGAAAGGTGTGCGCTGAGCAATTTCACACCGCGTTCAACCGTAGTTTCAACGCCCTTCCAAGCATAAGAACCTGGGGCACTGTCGGGACGACACATTAAACAAGGTCGAAACCCAGCATTCATAGCAGTGATCGCATTATTATAATACGCGACGTTTTTCTCTAAAGGCATACGCGCTTTGCAAATTGGACGGCAGAAAATACCTGTTGTCTTTACTCCGATAAAAAATAATCCATCAAAACGCGGATCTCTCGCGATACGCGCTTTTTGAATAATAGGAATAGGTAGGTTCAACATAATTTCCATGCTCTTGAAGAATATAGCATTCAATTGTTTTATTCAGATATGCCTACAGTTTACCGAGAATATGAATTAAAACACGTTGTTTTCGGAACAAGTCATAGGCTTAGAGCCTTGATTTGTTCATAAATTGAACTTAGGTTGAATTCGAAGTGTCTATTAGCCGATAATAGACTCTCAAAAATAATAAAAGTGGTAAAGTTTGCAATTTTCTAAATCGGCGCTCATCTTAACATCCCTATTTACGCTACTCTCTCTGCCTGTTTGGGCTGACACTTGGGTGGACGATTTTGCTAAAGAAATGAAAGCGACAGCAAAGAAAAAAAAGCTACCAGGTCTTGCGTTTGTGATGGTTGCGCCAAATGAACCGACGCGATTTGAGTTTTACGGCAAAACCGAAAAGTCAGGCACCTTAATCGATAAAGAGACGGTGTTTCGCTTAGCTTCAGTCTCAAAAACATTTACCGCTGTATTTATGGCGAAGCAAGTTAAAGAGAAGAAGCTAACTTGGCAAAACTCTTTGCAGGAATTGCTGCCCGATTATAAGTTTGATAATTACACCGACACTCCTATTCTATTGCAGCACATCATTGGTCAGTCTACTGGTTTCATCCCCAATGCCTACGATAATTTAATTGAAGCTAATTATAAACTGCCGCGCGTGCTGCACCATCTGGAAAAGCTAGATTCGTTATGTAAGCCAGGTATTTGCTACACCTATCAAAATACATTTTTCGGGGTGCTTGAAGAGTATTATCGCCAGCAAAAAACCACGTTTGCAGAGGAAATAACCAATAGCATTATTACGCCTCTAAAAATGCCTACCGCAAGCGTAGGCCGCAAAGCGTTGATGGCGTCAAAGAAGTGGGCGAAGCCGCATGCCGCTATCGATAAAAACAAATGGGTGAGCGTTCGCGTTAAAAACAACTATTACAAATATTCTCCTGCCGCCGGTGTTAATGCAAGTGCCGCCGACATGGAAATTTGGCTCAAGGCGATGCTGCTAGAATACCCCGATATTATCGATAAGAGCATGGTTGATTCGCTAATCAAAACAAGAGTTAAAACAAAGCGCGAAATGTATCGCCGAGAATGGAAGAAGCAATTAAAAGATGCTCACTACGGTTTGGGATGGCGCATTTATAACGTTGATGATATTGAAATTATTTATCACGGTGGCTGGGTGCAAGGTTACCGTGCTGATGTCGCCTTCTCACCAGAGTTAGGTGTTGGCTATGCTTTGCTGATGAATGCAGAATCCAATGCAATCAATGAGCTAACAGCGACGTTTTGGAAGAAACAGATAGAAGCGCATCAGTCTGATGCATTAGTAGGAGTGGATTGATTGACGCAGTAGCTTCAATGAGCTGTTTGTCGATGGTGACATCAGTCGTTATTGAGTGAGAAATTGTTAGCAAGAACTCAGAAACCCCGAGTTCTTGCTAAGAGTCTATTACGACGTTTTCAGGTAGGTGTATCCCTTCAAGCAATTCTCATAGAAGTCAGTCCATTTAACGCCTTCGCGCGGCGGAATTTGGCCATTAGCAACTTCTTTATCGATCTGTTTTTTCACATCAATTGCCATTGCACTTGGGTGATACTGCATAATCGTTAATACATCTTGTACCGATGAACCTGCAACGAATTCTTCAATATAGAAATCTTCTGGATCATCGTCGTCACTGAAGATATGCACTTCATTCACACGACCAAACAAGTTGTGCATGTCGCCCATAACGTCTTGATAAGCGCCTGTTAAGAACAAGCCCAAATGCGCTTTTTCGCCTGGCTCTAATGAGCTAATCGGCATGATGTTTTGCAATTGACGGTCAACAATAAACTGATCAATTTTGCCGTCGCTATCGCAAGTAATGTCAACTATCGAGCAGTTGATATCGGGTTTTTTATGCATGCCTGCTATCGGTACAACAGGAATTAATTGGTCAATGGCCCATGTATCTGCTGCCGATTGAAAAATTGAAAAGTTACACAAGTACTGAGACGACAATGAAAAATCTAAATGCTGCAAGCCTTCTGGTACAAATTCAACGTCACGATAGAATACTTGCAAGCGGCGCATAACTTGCCAGTACAAAGTTTCAATCTTGCCAAGTTCTTCTAATGATACAACGCGAAGTTTAAACGCACTGACCGCCTTTTCTTTCCATTCAGACGCATCGTTATAGACTTCTTGAAGATTTTGTTCGTCATTCCAGTACTCCAGTAGTTCGCGCATATTCTTTAGCAATACATGCTCACCTTCGGTCTTTGATGTATCCAGCATTGCGCCATCAGCTTTAATTTCACCAACAATTTCAGTTACAACACAGCTATGGTGAGCGGTAATTGCTCGTCCACTTTCCGTTACCAAATTAGGATGCGGTACACCTTCAAGGTCACATACTTCCTTCATACCGTATACAACATCAGCGACATATTCATGCAAGCTGTAGTTGCGAGACGAATCGTTGGTTGACTTACTACCATCGTAATCTATGCCCAAACCACCACCAACGTCTACATACTCAAGGGCAAAACCCATTTTATGCAGTTCGGCGTAAATACGTGCACTTTCGTTCACCGCGTCTTTGATTGCACGGATATCTGTCAGCTGACTGCCAATGTGGAAGTGCAACAACTTAAGAGTATGGGCCATGCCTTCTTTTTCAAGAAGCTTTGCGGCATTGATGATTTCGGGAATAGTAAGCCCAAACTTAGCTCTATCACCGCTCGAACCCTGCCACTTACCTTTGCCTAGCGCGGTCATTTTTGAACGCAAACCAATGATAGGTTCAATGTTTAATTCTTTTGATATTCTGATCAACAAGTGTAGTTCGGAATACTTTTCGATAACGACGACCACTTTACGGCCTAACTTTCTACCGAGTAGCGATAAGCGAATGAACTCTTCGTCTTTATAACCATTTAGAATGGTGAGCGAGTTAGCATTCGTGTTGTAGGCGAGCACGGCTAATAGTTCAGATTTCGATCCTGCTTCAAGGCCATAATCATAGGGTGCGCCAGCGTCTACAATCTCTTCAACGACTTCTCGTGTTTGGTTAACTTTGATTGGGTAAACACCGTTGTATTTGCCTTTATACTTCGCATCAGCAATAACTTGGTTAAAGCACTCGTTAATGCCGACAACCTGCGAGCGCAAAATGTCGTGGAAACGAATAACGACTGGAAATTGAATACCCTCTTGAGCAATCTCATCAACCACTGACTTAAAGTCAATTCGAATATTTGGATTTTTGGGATCAGGGGAAACCTGGATGTTGCCATTTTCGCCTATTTTAAAATAGCCACCACCCCAACTGGATACGCCGTAGACGCGCTCAGCATCTTCAATCGACCATTCAACATTATTTGTTGTCATAACAGCGTTACCCCATCAAAATCAAAATAAACAAAAAAGAAATCCCAATCCCTAAAAAAGGTAGGGCGCGTATTATAATGAAGTTTGGCTGTGTTACTAATTTTTTTACTGTTTTATTTGTTCTTGTTGCGTAAAGATTAAAGTGTAAATATATTGTTAAAAGAATGTTATATTGCAAAAAGTCAGGTAATAGTAAAAACTTCTACTAGACACGAGAAGTTGTTAGCCGTCATTGCTTAAGCTAACCGTATAAAATTGGTATAAGTATTCAAATGGGCAACGCATTGTATAAAGAAAATATAGTCGAGCAATCCAACTATAGAGTGCTCGTTATTAATGACAGCGAGATTGAGTTAAAGCTCTATCTGAATAGCTTGGGTCAAGAATTTGATGTCTCTTTTTCTTCTAATGCACGCACAGCTTGGGAGCTGCTCAATAGCGCGCCGCTTCCCGACGCAATCATACTCGATATTATGACACCTAACGAAGACGGATTGCAGCTTTGCACCAGAATTAAAGAAACCCAGTTTATTCAGGATGTTCCCATCATTTTTGTTTCATCATTAACCGGGCCAACCATAAAATCTCAAGCATTCGAACACGGTGGCGCAGACTTCATTTCAAAACCACCGGTAATGAGTGAGCTGATTGCGCGCTTACGTAGACATATGGCTTTGTATCGCAAAACTAAAAAGCTCGAGTCTCTTATTTTTATTGACCCACTGACTCATTTACCGAATGCCTCCAAATTTCAAGAAGTGTTAATAGTTGAGTGGGCACGTTGCGCTAGGTATTGGCATCATGTGACTCTATTAGTAATACGCTTAGACAATCTTGAAAAGATTCGAGAGGTCGGCGGCAGTGATAAGTATTTTGCAACAATAGCAGCCGTTGCTGATGGTTTAACGTCGGCAGGAAATCGACCGGGTGATTTGGTCGCTACACTGGCCAATGACAAGTTTGCTATTTTGCTGTCTGATTGCGGTCACGAAGGTGCAACACTCAAAGCTAAACAGATAATGAGTCAATTCGAGAACGATAAAGTGGTAACCACGGGAACTCACTTGAGTTGTACCATTGGTTATGCAGTTGCGGCTCCTGCTGGCGGCGGTTCGTCTGAAGCTTTATTTTGGGCGGTAGAAAATGCCATGTTTGAAGCGCAAGAAAACGGAAAAGGTAAGATATGCGCAGTAAAGGGCATTATTGGGGTCACAGAATAAGTCGTTTCATTCCGCTAAAAGGCGAGCAGCCAAATATGATACGTAACTAAAGATAAGAGGAACCCTCAGCGCAATTGAGGATCCCAATCAACGATCATGACATTATTTTATCTAAAGCTTGCTCAAGATTTTTTAGCGTGAGCGCCGTATTATGCAGCTTCTCCAAGCCAAAGAGGCCAATGCGGAAAGTCTTAAAATCTGCAGGCTCGTCGCACTGAAGTGGCACACCTGCTGCTATTTGCAAGCCAACATCTGCGAATTTTTTGCCATTTTGAAATTCCGAGTCTTGCGTATAACTTACAACCACACCCGGTGCCTCATAGCCTTCGGCTGCAACACTTTTGAATCCTTTTTTCGACAATAAAGCCCGCACTTGCTTACCTAAGTCCAACTGTTCATTACACACTTTTTCAAAACCATAGTGTTTGGTTTCTTGCATAATTTCACTGAAGCGTGTGAGGCTGTCTGTTGGCATCGTTGCATGATATGCGTGTCCACCATTCTCGTAAGTTTCCATAATCTGCAACCATTTTTTCAGGTCACACGCAAAGCTGCTGCTAGTCGTATTTTCTATGCGCTGTCGTGCTAGCTCACTTAACATAACAAGTGCACAACACGGAGATGCGCTCCAACCTTTTTGTGGGGCACTAATTAACAAATCAACGCCTGTCGCCTGCATATCAACCCAAACAGTGCCTGAGGCAATGCAATCAAGCACAAACAGTCCGCCCACTTCGTGCACGGCTTTTGCTATTTCTCGTAGATAATCGTCTGGAAGTATAATGCCGGCCGAAGTTTCAACATGCGGCGCGAAAACTACGTCAGGCTTATTCTGATGAATACTAGCGACAACTTCATCGATTGGCGGCGGAGCGAATGGCGCCTGCGGATCGGCTGAGCTAGTTCTCGCTTTGAGCACGGTTTCACTGGCGGGAATGTTGCCCATTTCAAATATTTGCGTCCACCGGTAGCTGAACCAGCCATTGCGGACTACCAGTACTTTTTTGTTAGTCGCAAACTGGCGAGCAACCGCTTCCATACCAAAAGTACCGCTGCCGGGTATCACTGCAACTGAGTGGGCGTTATATACGCCTTTCAAATCATGTGAAATAGTCTTCATAACTGACTGAAAAGATTTAGACATATGGTTTAAAGAACGATCAGAATAAACAACCGAGTATTCTAATAGTCCGTCGGGATCTATATTGGGAAGTAATCCGGGCAAAAGGTGCTCCTTAGATTAGATTGTTTGAAAGTTAAATAGCACGCACTAAATATAGGAGTTTATCTTAACGGAAAAAAATTACCTCCCTAAATAATGCATAAAATGTATGCTTTAATTTGGCCAGCAGGCTTTACAACCTCGTAGCGGATTGACTTTAAAGCTTTCCCACCTTGATTCCATTGCGTCGAACACCTGAAGCTTGTTGATTGCAGCGTTGCCATAACCCGTTAGTATTTTTATTGCTTCATTGGCTTGAGTAGCACCAATAATTCCTACCACAGGCGACATAACGCCTGATTCTACGCAGCTCAGATTCTGCTCGCCGAAAAAATGGCTAACACAGCGATAGCAGGCCGACTTTAATTTTGGAATTACACAGAATACTTGACCTTCCATTCTTATTGCGGCGCCCGATACAAGGGGTATATTTGTTGTGTAACAGACGTCGTTAAGCGTATTGCGCGTATCTATATTATCGCTACAATCCAATACGATATCATGCTCCGCTATTAGCCGTTCAAGTTCATCAGCGCTTTGCCTACTGTCAATTGCCTTTAGGACAACGTGGTGATTAATTTTGCTTAAGGTAGACACAGCAGAATCAACCTTTTTCGCGCCAATGTTCTCCTCAAAATGCAATACTTGCCGCTGTAAGTTGGTGGTTTCAACAACGTCATCGTCAACCAGCGTTAATTGACCAACACCCGCCGCAACTAAGTATTGAGCTGCAGCACAGCCCAAACCGCCCACACCAATTATCAGAACGCGACTATTGATAAGCACTTCTTGCTTGTCGAGATCGAAGCCGGATAACAATATTTGGCGACTGTACCTAAGGGCCTGCTCAGTGGTAATCACTTTATCTTTCATGAAAAACTAACTCACTATCGAACTAAAAGGGAGTATATGAACGCTTTCTCCTGCAGAAACGCGACCTCGTTCACTTTCTAACACGGCATAGCAGTTACTTTTTCGAAAGCAAGATAAAACACCCGAACTCTGGGAGCCCAGCGTTTCAACACTCACTTGCCCATCTTCATCAATAAAGTAATGCGCTCTTTGGTAATCCGTTCGTCCGGGCCGCTTCTTAAATATGCTTGCCGCAATTGCAGGCAGCAGCACTGGCGCCTGAATTTTACACCCTGCTAAGATCGCTAAGGCTGGCGCAGCTATTTGATCGAAGGTGACAGCCGATGACACAGGGTTGCCAGGCAAACCAAAAAATACGCTGTTAGGGAGGCGACCAAAAGCCAGCGGCTTCCCAGGTTTTATAGCCAGTTTCCAAAAATCGACACTGCCATATTCTTCCAAAATTTCACGTGTGTAGTCAGCCTCACCAACCGATACTCCCCCGCTTGTAATAACGCAATCGGCCTGCTGATTCGCATATTCAAATGCGGCTTTTATTTGTGCTTTATCATCTTCAATAATCCCCATGTCGATGGTATCAACGCCCATCTTTGAAAGCATTGCAAGAAGCATTGGGCGGTTGGTGTCAAATATGCGGTCGCTGCGTGGCTGCTCACCTACGGCCAATAACTCATCACCGGTTGAAAAAACCGCAACACGTAATTTTCGATAAACCGGAACACTGCTAACCCCGAGGGATGCTAACAAACCAATATCGATAGCATTAATGCGATCACCAACCTTTAAAATAGTATCGCCTTGTTTTATGTCGTCTCCAGCTGGCCTTATTGCATCTCCTTTGCCAGCTGAATTAAAGGTAATTTGTTTGTCATTCGCTACGGCATTTTCTTGCATTACAACAGTATCGGCACCTTCAGGAATTTCAGCCCCGGTCATAATACGTACGCATTCCCCTTCTTGCATCGCCCCTGTAAACTTGGTTCCAGCGAAGCTTTTGCCTACCAATGTTAAGGTTTTAGATGCCAAGTAATCGTTAAATCGAAGCGCGTAACCGTCCATTGCTGAATTATCATAGGCCGGCACGTTAATAGGGGAAACAATGTCTTTTGCAATGACACGATCTAGTGCTTCGCCTAAATCACATAAAGTTATATCGGTAATCGGTGAAATAGTGTCAGCAATTATGCGCATTGCCTGCTCTATTGGCATTAAGCCCGGTGCATCACATCCAGAATTCATTATTCAGCCTATGGTTAACGTAGTCTTTAGATCTAGTAATTACTATACACTAAGATAATGTTGATAAAAAAATGAATATGTTTCGACAGCTACTGAAACTGAATTCAACAGGTAAAAAATAGTCGTTTGCTGAAATGCAGCTTAATAGTCTAAGGTACGTAATTTTTATATATGTAGCCATGCAACTAATATTGAATAACAAACGTTTTAAAGCTAAGCCATCGATCCTTTTAGCTGCAAACACAACTGATATAACAGCGGAATTTCGATCGGTTTAGCTAAATAGTGTTCGAAACCAGTTGCTTTATAGAGTTCAATATCTTCATCCATTACATTCGCTGTAACTGCAATCATGGTAATGTCAGGATAGATTTTTTTGATTAATGTACAGGCTTCGATGCCATCCATAATTGGCATTTGGATATCCATGAAAACGACATCAGGCTGAAATTTCCCGGTTAAGAGCACAGCCTCTCGGCCATTATTAGCAACCATCATTTCAATGCCCGTATCTTTCATCATCGACAGGAATACCGTCTGATTAATTATATTATCTTCTGCCAAAACTGCCTTCATGCCTTGTAAGTTTGGCGTGTCGATAATTCGCGCTTTTGAGGATGAGATATTACTCTGACGTTCTTTTTTTAATGGCAACTGAATCATAAAAGTAGAGCCTTTCCCCAACTCACTTTTTACTTGAATATCCCCACCCATCATATCAACCAAACTTTTTGTGATTGCCATACCGAGTCCGGTACCGCCATATTTTCTCGTGGTTGACCTGTCGGCTTGTTCAAATCGACTAAATAGGCTCAGTAAATAATCTTCCGACATACCAATACCGGTATCTGACACTGTTATTTCCAAGCTAGCATTTGATGATTGTCCTAGCGTAATGCTTACCTTACCTTGTTCTGTAAACTTGGCTGCGTTAGACACTAGGTTCAGCAGTATTTGTTTGATCCGAACTGGATCGCCTTCCCAAAAAGGGTGATAGTTTTCTTTTCGGTCCACTTCCAATGTATTAGCCAACTCTTGTAGCTGTATTTGCACCGATTGTTCGATACTTTTTATTATCCTGTCTAAGTCAAATGGGGTGCTTTCTAAACTTAACTTTCCTGCTTCAATTTTTGAAAAATCCAGGATGTCGTTGATGATTGTCATGAGTGCACGCGAGGAAAATTCCGCATTAGCCAAAAACTCGCGGCTTTCTTCAGATTGTGGTTGTTGATTTAACAATTGCAGCGTGCCTAAAATACCATTCATTGGGGTTCGTATTTCGTGACTCATATTTGCCAAAAACAGTGATTTTGCTGAACTTGCGTTATCCGCAGTATTCTTTGCTATTGCGAGCTCTTTGTTCTTTCGCCCTAACAGTTTCAAGTTGTGCAAAAGTTGCTCATTAGTGTTACCCAAAGCGACTGTTTGTTCATGAACCTTTTTGCTTAAGCGACGATTAAAGTAATATTGCTGTGATGAGTAGATCACGATAGCAATGAAGAAAATTAATAATACATATATATAGCGCTGATCTAACTCGAAAGATGATGCTTCATAATCAGTTAAAAAAAGCCCATCAATATTGGATTTCTTATCGACCATGCCTAAGTCACGATAGGTTTGTGCAATACTTTCAAAACGTTCGGGGAACACGGTGCCTATTTCAACAATTTTATGCTTAAGCATGTTGGCGGTTTCTTTTGCTTCCGCCAAGATGACTGCTCTGTCGGTTTCCACTTTATATTCATTAATCAATAAATCTGCTATTTCTTCTTGATTTTCCAACGCATAAATCCAGCCCTTAATTGAGGCTGAAACAAACTTTTTAACGCGTGGTAAATTTGATTCAACTTCGTTTTCTGTAGTGAAAATCAAGTCACCATAAAAGTCGACACCGTAGCTACTTGGGTCAATAATATTGATGTTTTGACCTTTTGCCGCATACTTTATTGGTTGGTTTGAGCGATAGCCTGACATGACATCTGTGACGTCGTTAATTAAAGAGTCATCGTCAAAGTTATGCTCAACATAAGTGTAATCAGAGGTATCAATACCATACATTTCTAATATAGCTAACAACGGTGCATCATCAACGCTACGTTGAAACATGATGCGTTTTCCAGCTAAGTCATATGGGTTTGTGATTGCTTTGTCTGCTAAAGACAGAAAGATTAAAGGGCTGGCTTGGTAGATGGTACTGGCTATTACAACCGGCTTTCCTTCCATACGTTGCACAACAATACTGGAATCGGCTATGCCATAACTTGCAATGCCATTGATGACATCATCTATTGCTGACGTAGACCGATCACGTTCACGAATTTCTACATCTAACCCAACATCACGATAATAACCCTGTTGTTTTGCCGCATAATACCCAGCAAACTGAAATTGATGAAACCACTTTAGTTGTAGGACAATTTTCTCCTGCCCCCACGACGGAACAGAACAAAATAAAATCAAAAGGCAAACCAAAAATCTCTTCAACACTGAGTCCATCTATAACCAAAAAGCAAATAACAAGGGGTCAGGTTTCTTGAACCATAACAAGGGGCCGGGTTCGTTGAACCGCAAAACTCAAGGCATAGCTTAACGATATATTCTCAAGAATACATCAATTCATTCTATGGCGCTTTCTTCAATCGAGCGATTACAGCTTGATTCGCATCGTTAACGCCCTCCATGAGACCCTTTAAAAAGAAGACTGAATTGTCATGATCAGCAGGCAAAGTAGATAAACGTGTTTCAAGTACAGCTAGAATGTTTCCTACACCTTCGCAGACGTCTTGACTGTTGAGTTCTTGACACTCCAACTGCAGCTGCATTGCAATCACTACAACTTCATTAATATCTTTGGAGGCGAGCCTTTCAGCAACAGCATTCGACTCATTGTTCTGGTGCTCAACCGCAGCGTAAGAAGGTACTATGCCTCCTATAAATAATAAAGCGCAGGTTAGTAAGAGAAGTTTCATCGCCATGTCCAATAAGATCATTAGGGTATTGAATTTATCGGCTACTTCTTTAGAAGCTGTAACATGAATAACAAGGGACCAGGTTCTTTGAATAAGGCTATTAAACGAGGCTATCAAAGAACCTGGCCCCTTGTTATTTGTGGTTATTTCAAGAAACCTGGCCCCTTGGTTTCTTTGGTTCTGTTAAGGACTTGTTTGCTATTTTATTCGTCCAGAGTGCGCCTAGCATTGCGAGTATGAAGCCGGGGATTGCTATTAGCTTTGGTACTTCGTCGGCAACCAGCCACGCTACGAGTGCACCAACCGCGGGCACCATAAACATAATCGAAGCCACTTTAGCGATCGAACCCTGTCTTACCATGGTGAACATCAAAAGGATGCCCACAATTGAATTACCAAATATCAAAAATGCCATCGCTCCCCAGAAAGGCAGCGCGTTTTCAAACACGAGTCCTTCAAAGGCAAATGCGAATGGTATAGAAATGGCAGAAGCAAAAGCATATTGCACCCACGTGGCGACAATCGGATGTACGCCCAATTTACGCTGTTTTTCAATTACCTGACCTATAGATAGGCCAACAACGGCTGTAAACCCAAGAATGGCGCCTAACAAGTAACCCTCATTTCCTTGCATATTTACGCCAATAATTAATGTTGCCCCCAACAGTCCTAGCGTCAGACTAGCCCATACATTCCAAGCAGGTATTTTTCGAGCAAGCAGAGCGCTTGCTATAATCACTAATACCGGCTGCGAAGCCGCAAACAAGGCCATAATGCTTGCACTTGCTCCTAACTTCATGCCCACATAAATACTCCCAAAATGGCCTATGTGCAGAAACAGTCCTGTTCCCATAAGAGCGTACGATTTTCGAAAATTGGGAATAGGCAAACGCAATAATATAACCAACGGCGTGAGCGCTAAGAACGCACCTGCGAAACGAAAAGCCAGCAAATTAAGGGGCTCTGTGTATACCAGTGCAAGTTTTCCCATAGCATAACCCGCACTCCAAACGAGCAAAAATAGGACAGGATAAAAAGGTTTGAGTATTGAGAGCACAAGCGTCTTGCCGACAAGAATTAGTGTGTTGATGCTAGCATGCAATTAAATATCGTCAAATCCAACTGAAGTCGCATATCCCTAATTTCAACTTTGCATTATGGTTATCCATAGGTTAAGACGCTAGCCGAAGTTCACAGGCCGTCATAGACAACAATTTAAGAAGGTAAACAGTTATGTCTTATGCAACAGAATATCAAGCATCAATTGACGATCCAGAAGCGTTTTGGGCTGACAAAGCGAAACAGCTACCTTGGTTTAAAGCACCCGAAAAAATACTGTCTGATGACGAAAACGGTATTAAACGATGGTTTGCCGACGGTGAGATGAATACTTGCTATATGGCACTAGACCATCATGTTGCTGAAGGCCGAGGCGACCAAGCCGCTCTTATCTATGATTCGCCTGTTACTGACACAAAAATGCAGCTTACCTACAACGAATTGTTAGACAAAGTCTCACGTTTTGCTGGCTTGTTACAAGCCAATGGCGTTAGCAAAGGCGATCGCGTTGTCGTCTACATGCCAATGATCAGTGAGGCCGTTATAGCGATGTTAGCCGCAGCTCGAATCGGAGCGGTGCATTCAGTCGTATTTGGTGGATTTTCAGCTCACGAGCTAGCTGTGCGCATTGATGATGCTCAACCCAAGATGTTAATCACAGCATCGTGCGGCATCGAAATAAACCGTATCATCGAATACAAGCCCATGATCGATAAGGCCATTGAACTCGCTGCTTATAAACCAGCAAAAGTTGTCTTGTTGCAACGCAAGCAGTGTATTGCGAACATGCATGAAGGCCGCGACATTGATTGGGCTGAAGCCATGAAAACGGCACAACCGGCTGAGTGCGTAAGCGTTAGTGGAACAGATCCTTTATACGTGCTGTACACATCAGGAACCACCGGCAAACCTAAAGGCGTGGTGCGCGACAATGGTGGACATGCCGTTGCTTTAAAGTACTCAATGTCTGCCGTCTATAATATGCAGCCCGGCGATGTATTCTGGGCGGCATCAGATGTGGGCTGGGTAGTTGGCCACTCCTACATTGTATATGCCCCACTATTACACGGTTGCACAACAATAGTTTATGAAGGTAAGCCGGTAAGAACTCCTGATGCCGGTGCATTTTGGCGCGTTATTGAAGAGTATAAAGTAAAAGCCATTTTTGCCGCACCTACAGCGTTTAGAGCCATTCGTAAAGAAGATCCGGAGGCTCAATTACTCGAAAAATATGACCTATCCTGTTTAGAAAGTGTGTTTATGGCCGGTGAGCGGCTCGATCCGCCAACCTACGAATGGACGAAAGAAAAAACCGGAAAACCAGTTATTGATCATTGGTGGCAAACTGAAACCGGTTGGGCCATTGCTTCAAACTTAATTGGTATTGAAACATTGCCTACTAAGCCAGGCTCGGCAACCAAACCTGTTCCTGGTTTTAACATACAGATACTTGATGCTCTCGGGCACCCAGTTCCGCCAAATACGCAAGGCGCGATTGCAATAAAGTTGCCTTTACCACCAAGCTGCCTCGCCACTATTTGGGGTGATTTTGACCGCTTTGCTTCCGGTTATCTGAGCGAATACCCAGGCTACTACTGTTCTGGAGATGGCGGATACATAGACGAGGATGGCTACCTATTCGTCATGGGTCGCACCGACGATGTCATTAATGTTGCGGGCCATCGCTTATCTACCGGTGAAATGGAAGAGATTTTAGCCGCCCATGATGCTGTAGCGGAGTGCACCGTCATTGGCGTTTACGATAGCCTTAAAGGTCAAGTTCCAGTAGGTTTAGTGTTGCTAAAGGATGGTTCCACTATAAGTGATGTCGACTTACAGTCGGAGTTAGTTGCCATGGTTCGTAATGAAATTGGTCCTTTAGCATGTTTGAAGCAAGTACTCGTTGTGCCTCGTTTGCCGAAAACACGTTCGGGCAAAATATTGCGCAAACTGTTGCGACAAATAGCGGAAGATCAGACCTTCGTGATACCTTCCACTATAGATGATCCAGCCAGTATCGATGAAATTAAAGCGATCATGCAAGATAACGATCTGGTGAAACCATCGGTGAATTGTTAGCTGTATTTACGTCACACATAAATTTATTAAGCTGGCTTTAGATTAGTGAGTAAGTTCTGCCGTCTCACTAATCTCTTGCCAAGCTTGCCTGCATTGCAGGAAAAAAGACACGTTGGATTTATACTTTGCCATCTTTTTAAAACGCAAAAATGAAACATCAAACAAAATAACAATCGTTCAACTATAAGGCTTTTAAACAATAATCCGCTAACGCAATAAAACTGTCATACAATTAAAATACACTTTTAAATATTCCTGCTACAAATAGCATTGAGTCTATCGATATAAATCTAGTCGAAAAACGAAATCAGCCGAAGCCAAACTATTTCTGACAGTGTTAAAACTGATTACTCTAAAAGGCACCCGCAAATACATGCTTAATACCACCACTTCAAAATTTAAGACGCTCAAAACCAAAATTTTGACGCTTATTACCATAGCGCTTCTGATTATCGGTGTTATTGCCGTTATTTCTAATGTCATGCTCTCCTCGCAAATAAATCGGTATCAGAAACTCATAGAAGTAGAAAACAGCGCAGCTTCACAAATTGGGGCTGTGAATTTACAGTTTAAAACGCAAGTTCAGGAATGGAAAAACGTATTGCTTCGTGGTCATCAAGCGGAAGATCGAGAGAAATATTGGGCTAAATTCGTTCAACAACACGAACTAGTGCAGCAATTGGCAACTGACATTTTATCCCTGAATTTAAGTGCTTCAATAGAAAACCAAGTAAGAGAGTTTAGGCAAATACACGCTTCATTGTTATCAAAATATGAAATTGGCAGACAAGCGTTTGTCGACGCTAATTTTGATCACAAAAAAGGGGACTCTGCCGTAAGAGGAATTGATCGAGCACCTACTAAAACTTTAGAAACATTGGTAAAGGACATTCAAAAGCAGCTTAATAATAAAAATGCAGTGCTCGAATCGCAGGCCAATCAAAGCAAATGGATGGCCATTTTCGCTATATTTGCTTCTGTTGTCATTAGTATAATCTTTGCAAACCTATACATGAACAAAAGAGTCATTAAGCCAATTGTTTCCCTCATAAAACAGTTAAAAGCGCTAAGCCAAGGAGATTTTAATGCCGCAGCGATTGCTAATAGAGAGGATGAAATTGGTGAAATGTCTTTCGCAATTCAAGTTTTAAGTCATAAATTGCGCAATGTTTGTGAGCACTTACAAGAGATACAGGAAAAGCTTGCCGAAGTAAGTAGTGGAATAACTCAAGGTTCTAACAAGTTAGTTTCTAGTTCTGAACAGCAAAATACACAAACAATGGATGCGTCAGCCGCGACTGCAAAAATGACGCTAATGTCGGCTCAAGTAGCAAGCGATATTAATCAGGCCACTGAACTCGCAATAAAAGCTAAAGAATCCGCAAGCTCAAGCCAAAAAGTGATGCAAGAAACGATAGAAACAATACGCATGTCGTCCACGCAGATAAAAGAGACTGCTAACGTCATTGAACATCTCGACGATGATGCTAAAAATGTTGGCAGCGTTGTTGATGTTATCAATAGTATCGCTGAACAAACTAACTTACTCGCCCTAAACGCAGCAATTGAAGCCGCGCGTGCGGGTGAGCAGGGTCGGGGATTTGCTGTAGTAGCAGATGAAGTTAGGACATTAGCCTCAAGAACGCAAAAATCTACAGAAGAAATTCAAACGATCATCGCGAAGCTGCAGCAAGGAGCCCTAAATGCCGTTGAAGCCATTCGAATTGGAAGCCAAAATGTGCAACTCAGTGAAGAAAAAGTGCAGCAAGCAGACAGCATTTTGCGCACAGTGGATACATCAGTTTTTCACATAACCGAGTTAAATCAAAAAGTATCTCAGGCTATGGCTATTCAAGCACAAGCTAGTAAAGAAATTAATGAAACGATTGAGTCCTTGCGTGAAGTATCCGAACTAAATCATAAGGAGGCGCAAGATCTGCAAAAAGATAACACTATTTTATCCGAGATTAAGTCAGATCTTGAATTAGAAGTGCGGACCCTATCCAGCTAATGTTGAATTCATTATGGTAAACAACTTCACACTATATTTTCATTGCTTGCATTGGAAAGTGTGAGCACATGTATCAACGCGAGAAGTATTACATTAACTTGGCGAACATTTCAGCACTCTTCAATCTGGCCTTTATGTCATGTATCGGCATCGACACTATCAACTCGTCGACCTCTGTTGCATCGATAAATTTATGTAGTTTATCTGAGACTGTCTGTGGAGAGCCGACCAAGGCATAACGCAATATGTGTGAAAGCATCGCTTGATCTGCATTAGTGCATATTTGCGATAGGTCGTCTACAGGTTTGGCGAATGGTCGATTTGCGCCTTGTCGCATATTCATGAATTGCTGTTGTACAGAGGTAAACAAATATCTAGCTTCTTCGTCAGTATCCGCAACCACTGCCATCACACCGGCCATGATATACGGTTTCTCGCTTTGTTCCGACGCTTCGAACATTGAACGGTATAAGCTAATTGCATCAAATAACTGATCCGGCGCAAAATGCGATGCGAAGGAATACGGCAAACCGAATTTACCAGCAAGTTGCGCGCTGTATAAACTGGAACCCAATAACCAAAGCGGTATATGTGTATTAGCCCCCGGAACAGCAACAATGCGCTGCCCATCTTTTGGTGTTCCCAAATAATGCTGTAGTTCGCGAATATCCGCTGGGTAACTATCCACATCAGATTGCAGATTGCGTCTTAACGCATTAGCCGTAGCCATATCAGTACCAGGAGCACGACCTAGGCCCAGATCGACTCTACCTGGAAACAAAGTCGCTAAGGTACCAAATTGCTCAGCTATTACTAACGGCGAATGATTAGGTAGCATCACGCCACCTGAACCAATTCTTATTGTTTTCGTGGCAGCTGCAATATGCCCAAGTACAACGGCAGTGGCAGAACTCGCTACACCATGCATACCATGATGCTCGGCTAACCAAATACGATGATAGCCACTTTTTTCTGCTTGAACCGCCAGTTGCCGAGAACTATCAAGCGCGTCAGCAATGCTCGTGCCTTCGCCTATTGGGGCAAGATCTAACAAGGAGAATGGAAGTTTCATAGACAACCTGAAAAATAACGCGAATTTGACATCATCATATATGAATGACAATCAGGGTGCTTTACAGTTTTTGATTTATCATGTAATTATAACTTTAGATACTTTTAGATTGTTCGATAGAAGGTAATATAGAAATCGAGTTAAGCAGCGGGACGTTGAAGTAAAATAGTCCTTTTTAAAGGCTTACAATAGCGTATTTCAAATCAAGCAATTTAAAACGGCAAATTCACTCTTTAAGGTCTATTATGTAAATAGCTTAATATTTTTTTAGTTTAACGTGGATGCAAAAACAATCAGCACTAAATTAGCCCATCAAACAGCCCTAAATGGCTCCATTCATCAGCTTTTCGATGCCGTGGATGTTATCTCTGTTCAAGGATACGATGAACAGCGTAGAGTTATTTATTGGAACGTCGGCAGCGAATTACTTTATGGGTTTACCGAAGCAGAAGCCCTAGGGAAAAAGATAGAGGAACTGATTGTTCCTGAGTCTATGCGCCATTTAGTCGTCAGCGCTCACAATGATTGGATAACAAAAGAAATTGAAATCCCTGCCGCAGAAATTACCCTGTGCAATAAAGACGGTGATGATGTCAGCGTATATTCAAGCCATGTAATGTTCACAAACCAATACAATCAAAAGCAAATGTATTGTATTGATATTAATTTGGCTGATGTGATTCAAGCTCAAGAACAGGCGATGTTCAAAGCGAATATGCTGAAAGCCGTGTTTGAGGCGACTCCTGACCTATTTTTCTTAATGGAAGAAGATGGAACCATTGTTGATTATCACGCCAGCAATACGTCAAAACTCTATGTTCCACCCGAGCATTTTATTGGTAAGCAGATAACCAGCGTGCTTCCGGAAGGCGTTTGTGACAAATTCAAAATTCATATTGCTAAAGTACTAAAACAGAAAGGCGTAGCCAGTTTCGAATATGAGTTAGATGTACCAAGCGGCTTGCACTATTTTGAAGCCAGAATTAGCCTTTTACAATCATCCAGTCAAGTTGTCGTCATCGTTAGAGATATTACAGAACAGCATAAAACCGCTGAAGTCATTCGCCAGCATGCTTATTTTGACACGTTAACGTCATTACCCAACCGCTTTCTATCGCTCGACCGTTTATCACAAATGCTTAACGAGGCTGAAAGAAACAACGAGAAAACGGCTGTGCTGTTTTTAGATTTGGATGATTTTAAAAAAGTAAATGATTCATTAGGTCACGAGGTTGGAGACAAACTCCTGATTGAGGCCGCCAGCAGGCTGCAACTCGCATTGCGCAAAGAAGACACCGTCGGTCGTTTAGGAGGTGATGAATTTATCGTTTTGCTACGCGCCTTGGCCAATAATACTAGTGCGATAGATATTTCTGAAAACCTACTCAAAATTTTTAGAGAACCTTTTCAAATAGACGGCAGAGAACTCATATTGACCTTGAGTATCGGTATCGCAATTTATCCTGAAAACGGTGATTGCGCGTCTGACCTATTACGCAACGCCGACACAGCTATGTATCAAGCAAAGGCCATGGGACGTAACGCTTATTCATTTTTTACTAAAGAAATGAACATCGTTATGACACGGCGTTTTGAAATTGAAGGGCAACTGCATGGTGCGCTAGAGCGCAATGAATTTGAAGTTTATTATCAGCCGCAATTGAATGTGAAAGATGGCAGCATAATGGGTGCAGAAGCTTTGCTTCGCTGGCGCAACCCAATGTTGGGAAACGTCACGCCTGATGAATTTATTCCTATTGCTGAACAGACGGGGTTAATCGTACCCATAGGAAAATATGTCATTGAGCAGTCGCTTAGCTTTTTAAGTGAATGGCAAACTGCGAGTCAACAGGACTATATGATTGCGGTAAACTTATCGCCTCGTCAATTTAGAGACAATGACTTAATCGAATTCATCAAAAAAGCACTAAGTGATACAAATATCAATCCAGACCATTTGGAGTTTGAGATCACGGAAGGCGTATTGATGATTGGCAAATCGTATATAGACGAGGCCTTACTTGAATTACATAAGCTGGGAATAAAGTTATCTATGGATGACTTTGGAACAGGCTATTCCTCTTTGAGTTATTTGCGGCAATATGCCTTTGACGTTCTAAAGATCGATCGAAGCTTTATCAACGGCATCACTCTGAAGAAAGAAGACTGTGACTTAGTAAAAGCAACCATAGCTATGGCTCACAGCCTAGGCTTGGTTGTTGTTGCTGAAGGCGTCGAGATGCGAGAACAGCTTACCTTATTAGAGGATTTAGGCTGTGATTACGTGCAGGGCTATTATTTCAGCAAACCAATACCCGCTAGAGAACTTCTCGAATTTAAGCACACGAAAAATTCTTAGTTTTGCTGCTTTGGCTCGTAATAGCGCAAAATTCTTACGATACAAACGTATTGCCTGTCTGAAAAATTAATGAGCTAACGGATTGCTGTTTTACCAATGCTGATGCATGGTTGCAAGGCGATAGTGTTTTTATACTTTATTTCTGTATACGTTAAGTACAAATTAAATTTTCTAGGCTGCCACAATTATTAAGGACTACCGCTTATGCAAGGATTTTGGACTGAGTTTTTCCGCGGGGACTATATGCCTCATGGGCATTGTTATTTGTGGCAACCGGGTATCCTTTGGACCAATGTTATATCCGATCTGGTTATCGCATTCTCCTATTTTTCCATCCCCTTTGTACTCCTTTACATGGTGCAACAACGCAAGGACCAGAAATTTAAAGGCGTTTTTATCTTGTTTGCCTTATTTATTTTGTCTTGCGGCCTCACCCACCTCTTCTCTGTCTATACTATATGGAACGGTAGCTATGGAACGCATGGCATACTAAAAGCCATAACGGCCGTTGTGTCAGCATTAACCGCAGCGGTGTTATTTCTAAATTTAGACAAATTAATTGCTATACCAACTCCTGCTGAATTAAAAGCCGCACAGGCAAAAGCGGCTGAAGAAGAAGTTAAGAGAATGCGGCTTGAGGTTGAATCTCGCGCTAATTCTATATTTCAGTTTTCTATTGAGCTATTTCCCACCGGCGTGCTGGTCATAGATAAAAATCAGAATATTCAAATTACTAATAAATTATTGGAAGAAACGTTTGGATATAAAAAACATGAATTAATACATCAAGATATCAGTATATTACTGCAAGATAAGCACGCCGAAAGTCACAAAACATTGGTTAACAGCTATATGGAACAACTGTCTAGTGAAAGGCAGATGGGAGAAGGAAGATTAGTTTGGGGTCTTACAAAGTCTGGCGATTCAATACCGGTCGAAGTGACTTTGTCAGTGCACGAGTTCGAAAATGAACGATATACTTTTGCTTCGGTTGTCAGCGTTAGTGAAGTTGGTGTTCAGAAGAAGCAATTCTTAGAGAGTTCAAAACGTTTGCAACGCGCTGTTGATGCTACCGATGTGGGTATTTGGGAATGGAACGTATTGACTAATCAAGTGTGGTTTAGTCCAAAATTCATTTCATTTCTTAACACCAATAAACGCGAAGAAGAGATGGTCTTTGATGATTGGTTATCACATGTCCATCCCGAAGATGTCTCTAGAGTACAGACTTCTTTAGAGGCCCACCTTGAAGGCAAGGGTGGCTATGATGTGTTATACAGAGGTAAAAATAGTAACAACGAGTATATATGGTATCGAACTGTAGGCGACTCTATTTTTGATCAATCTGGTAAGCCTCTTTTGATGTCAGGTACGTTGACGAACGTCAATCAATTAAAAGTATTACAAACCGAATTAGAGGACAATAATCAGTTCTTGGATGCCGTATTAGCGCAGTCAAACTCAGCCATATTTATTGTTGATATTAAAACTAATCACTTAAAATTTGCAAACAAGCAGGTGACTTCGTTATGGGGATATACAAACGAGGAACTTGAGGAATTGCTTCATGAACGACGTCTTTCGACACTAATTCATCCCGAGGATCTTGCGCCCTTAGAGCGCCATATAGCGACGCTAAGAACCTCAAAGTTACATGAAAAAATTACATTTGAGACTAGAGTTTTACATAAACAAGGACACTGGGTATGGTCATTATTTAGTAATGCAACTTACTCGACGGAATTACAAGGCAATCCCCGTGAAATCTTAGGCTCTGCGGTTGATGTATCAAATATTAAGGAACGAGAAGAAAGTAATAAACGTTTAGCGAAAGAGTTTTTAGATACTTTCGAACAAGCTGCAGTAGGCATAGCGCACGTTGGATTAGACGGCAGTTGGTTAAAGGTTAATAATAAAATATGTGAAATCTTAGGTTATGAGCGTGATGCCCTCTTAGCTCTCAATTTTCAAAAAATCACGTATCCAGATGATTTAAGCCGCGATGAGAGCTTGCTACAAACTCTACTAGACGGCGAAATAAATCATTACACAATGGAGAAACGATATATTCGTAAAGATACCTCTATTGTTTGGACAAGGTTAACTGTATCGATAGTTCGCCATGATGATGGTACTAACAATCACCTTATTTCTGTGATCGAAGATATTAATCAACAAAAAAGTTTAGAAAGTGACTTGTTAAAATCTAATGAGGAGCTTGAGCAGTTTGCCTACGTGGCTTCGCACGATTTGAAAGAGCCACTGCGCACAATGCAAACTTATACCTCGTATTTAATCGCCGACCTAAAAGCGAACAAAACTGAGAGAATAAAGCAGGATAAAGAATTTATTGATAATGCTTCCAAAAGAATGACATCGTTGATTGATGATTTGCTGCAGTTCTCAAGAGTCGGTAACGCCGAAGTTCATCTTGTCGATACAAACTTAAGCAGGGTCATACAACAGGTAGTAGACGATCTTCAAACAAAAATAAGCGAAACACAAACAACCCTTGAATTTGACAAAGACTTACCAAACGTCATTACTGATCCTGCGCAACTTAGGCTTGCATTGCAGAATTTGATTCAAAACGCCATTAAGTTCTCTAGCAAAGAAGGGCTGCCATTTATTTCAATATCCGTTGAACAAAGTGACAATCAATTCTTAAAAATTCATGTGAAGGATAATGGCATCGGTATCGAACCTTCAAATCAGGCTCAAATATTTGGTTTATTTAAAAAGTTACATGGCGATACCGAGTACCAAGGCACGGGGTTAGGCCTAGCCATCGTTAAAAAAATAATGCACAGTTTATCTGGCGACATATCAGTAGTCTCAACACCGGGCCAAGGCTCGACATTTACGCTACACATTCCTTACAATCAAACGGGGAGGTTATGATGAGAAGAAAGGCCCATATTATGCTGGTTGAAGACAACCATTCAGACCAAGTAATGGTAGAACGAGCCTTGGAAGATGGCAAAATTGCCTGTGATTTAACCATTTTGCCAAATGGACAAAAAGCCTTAGAAAGCCTTAGAGACATGCTGTTATCAGATTCATTGCCTGATCTTGTGCTGATGGACATCAATATGCCGGTAATGGACGGAAAGCAAACGCTTCAGGAGATAAGAGCCGATCTTGAATTGAAACACTTACCTGTGGTGATGTTAACGACTTCTAATCGTGAGAAGGACGTAATAGAAAGCTATCGGCTAGGTGTGAATGCTTACTTAACCAAACCCGTCCTAGATTCTCAGTTCATTAAAACGATTCAGCAGCTGGAAAATTTTTGGTTTGAACTTGTGGTATTGCCCAACAAAATAAAATAGATATGTACTTAAAAGTGGGCATTCAAAGTATTTTTTTAAATGCTAGACAAGTCAATTTCTTGATGTAGACTTTAGTTTAAATTAAGGGTAAGCGAATGTTATCTACTCTTAACCTACTTTTTGTCGATAAAGTATTAAGAGCGAAGTGAGGGCTAATTATGTGAACACAGATTCGCACGCTCTCATCAATACGAACCCACAACCCTCGCCATAAAGTTCTCGAAGCAGCGAGCAAAGGTTAAATAGTATGGCCTTAGAAACATCGTCGTTACTTATTGTAGAAGACAATCCTGCAGATATGACTCTTTATCTTCGATTACTCGAAGAAGTTGATCATGGGTTTGAACACATAGAGTGTGTGTCGACTATTAAAGCGGCATCTGATTGCCTTGGGAGTAATTCAAAACATGCTTGCTGTTTATTAGACTTTAACTTGCCCGATGGCAGCGCGTTAAACTTACTTGAGTCATTCGAAAATAATCAGAAACTCGCGCCTTGCCCAATCGTTATCATCACAGGCCAAGAAGATACCAAAAATGCGGTACGACTTCTAAAACTTGGTGTGCAAGATTATATAGTGAAAGATGATTTAAGCCCAAATACGCTGATTCGAACAATACAAAACGCAGTGCAAACTTGGAAACTGACCAAACAGTTAGAGCAGCTCGCCCTTTACGATTCTCTGACCGGCTTAACCAATAGAGGGCTTTTCCTCGAAAAGCTAGAGCAAACATTTAACGAATCAGTGAGGTACAGTCACCGCTTTGGCTTGATAATGCTAGACCTCGACAGATTCAAATCTATTAACGATATTTATGGACATGAAGCGGGCGATTACGTGCTTAGTGTCGTGGGTAAAAAGCTAGAAAATTTTATTCGAAAAACAGATACGGCAGGTAGACTTGGTGGAGATGAGTTTGCCATTTTACTGCCTGAAACAGACGAAGATTCGTCTCGTTTAGTTGCTGAAAAATTACTCTCTTCACTGACGGTCGATATTGTATATAGAAATTCGGTTATTCCTATTACGGCGTCAATTGGGCTGACAGTTTATCCGAGTTTAGCAGACGATAGTAAGAAGCTAATGCGACAAGCCGACGTTGCTCTCTATCGAGCTAAAGCCAAAGGAAGAGCTCAATATGTCACTTACAATGAAAATGAAAAGCGACTTGAGGACGAAAGAGAGCTGTTAAAAGATGCATTACCGATGGCGCTAGCAGAAGGTAAACTTCAGGTCGCGTTCCAACCCATATTTTCAGCTCATGATAATAAGCAGGTTGTGGCGATTGAGGCTTTAACTCGCTGGCAACATTACGATAAATGGATTAATCCAATAGAAACGATTAATTTAGTAATGGAGCTGGGCCTTGATATAGAGTTCCATGATTGGTTGCTGAAGCAGTCATTTACCAAATTCAAAGAGTTTCAGCTTACTCAGCCTAATCTTCAACTTTGCTTAAATCTGCCTGCGAACGTTTGTCATAATCTTAAATTTTCGGAGCTTGTTATTAAGTTAACATCGCAATATCAGGTTGCTCCCAGCAACGTTATTTTAGAAGTCACTGAAACTCATTTAATGATCTATCCAGAAAAGGCAAAGGAATGCTTACTGCGTTTAGTAGAAGCTAAATTTCAAGTTGCCATTGATGATTTTGGCACCGGTTACAGCTCAATGGAATACATTGCGGATTTACCCTGTAACATTCTGAAAATTGATAAAAAATTCTTTTTAGAGCTCGAGCAAAATCAACGTAACGCTAAAATCATTGAAGCTATTTGCGGACTTGCTCACGGCTTGGATATGCGAGTCATCGCAGAAGGCATCGAAAATGAAGTGCTTTGCAAATCCGCACTTGAGCTTGAGTGTGACTATTTACAAGGCTTTCATTTAGGATACCCAGCGATTCCGAGTGGCAGTTGGGAAACGTTTCTGCTGGAAAGCGCAAAAGGACCATATATTTGATCAACTAAATTTGGTTCTATTTTGCATTTCAATTACTTTTGGTTTGTATTGAGCAACTCATAGCCAGCCAAGACATCGCTCAGCTCCTCATCAATTGAGCTCTGCCGCACTCGGTCGAAATCTCTAGTTAGGTTTTCCAATAGTTCATCAATGTTTTTTTCCGCTCGCTGCATTGCAGCGAGGCGACTCGCGTTTTCACTAGCGAGTGACTCAGCGCAAGCACGATATAGCGAAATAAACACGTATTCACGAATTAAAGCCGCGATCGTCGTGCTGCTGCTGCACAGAAATTCTGGCGGCATTTTTGTCGGCCACTGAACCTGAATAAGGTGGTGATACCATTGATGATCGAGCGGCAACAAACGTTGCGACACAGGCTGATAAAGTGAAGCAGACACAGGCCGGTTGTGAAATACATAGACTACTGCGTTAATCGCGCTTGTTCCTTGCGTATCGCTTTCAATTTGAATTTGTCTGACCAAATCAGCAATGGCATTCACGCTCGTAGGCACGCTAAACCCTTTTTCAATTGCCACACCTGAGTCAGCAATACGTGCCTGAACTCTTTCACCAATTGCCCATACGCGCGGTTTTTCACCTAATTTTCTCAGTATGTTAATCGCGAAATCTGCAAGGTCCTCATTGAATTGACCAACCAAACCTTGATCTGAACCGAATACAATAGCACCGATGACTTGGCTATCTGCGGCAGGTTGATGGAAAGCAGGTGCCAAAAGAGGCATATTCGACCGACTCCCACGCAAACTTGCACTTAAACCTAATTCCACCGTGCGATAATAATCGGCCAACGCACTGACTGAATTTTCGTACTGGCTGATACTCGAAGCAGCAACTGCCTTCATGGTTCGAACAACGCCCTTGAGATCGCTCGCACTATTTATTTTGCGCTGAATGTTGGCTGCAGTATTGCTCATATACTTCTCATCACACTGGCAACTCTGGTTCATTCTGAAAGTCGGCAAGTATCTTTGTTGCTAACTCAATGATACTTTTTCGATCATCCTGACTCAAAGTTGAAGCCGTTTCGAATCGTGCCCTTAAGTCTTCGGGCAGTTGAATAATCGCTTTACTTAATGCGCTTTGCGCCGCTCGCATTTGTGTGAGTGGTACCTTATCAAATAGCCCCGAACTCAAAGCAAGCAATACTGTGATCTGGGTCGCGACTAACATGGGCGATGATTCAGCCTGCTTTAAGCATGCGCGAATGCGTCTGCCATGCTCAATAGTTTGGCGCGAGTCGTCATCCAAACGAGCACCAAAGCGCGCGAACGTCTCGAGCTCTTCAAACTGTGCGTAAGCAAGTTTAAGGTCTCCGGTGACAGCACGAAATGCGGCCCTTTGCGCTTTCCCGCCAACTCTTGAAACTGACCTACCCACGTCAATTGCGGGTAAAACCCCCAATTTAAAGAGTGACGGCGACAAATAAATTTGGCCATCCGTAATAGAGATGAGGTTTGTAGGAATGTAAGCAGAAATGTTTTGCGCCTCTGTTTCGATAATAGGTAGCGCAGTAAGCGAACCGCCGCCGCGAGCTTCACACAAATGCGTGGCGCGCTCCAATAAACGAGAGTGAATATAGAAGATATCGCCAGGAAAAGCCTCACGCCCTGGAGGACGACGCAGCAACAGCGACAACTCTCGATATGCCCGTGCATGCTTGGTTAAGTCGTCATACACAATTAGCACATTACGCCCTTGCTCCATAAAGTATTCAGCAATGCTTGTGGCAGCGTATGGCGCAATATACTGTAATCCCGGCGGCTCATTTCCTTCTGTTACTATGACCACCGTATAGGCCATTGCATTATGTTTACGTAAAACGTTAATCGTTTTTGCAACCGTTGCAGCGCGTTGGCCAATAGCGCAATACACACAAATAACATCCTGGTCACGCTGATTTAGAATCGTATCGATGGCGATGGCAGTTTTTCCTGTCTGGCGATCGCCAAGGATAAGTTCGCGCTGCCCACGCCCAATCGGGATCATCGCGTCAATGACAATAAGACCAGTTTGCAGTGGATTAGTAACCGGAACACGATCCATAATAGGAGCTGCCGGTCGCTCGATTGGGGACCGCAAACCAGTGTCAATCACAGCGCCTTCATCTAAAGGCTCTCCTAGAGGACTGATAACTCTTCCAAGCAGTTCATCTCCTACGGCGACGTCCATAACCCGCCCACTGCGACGCACTTCATCACCCGCCTGCAACTTTGAATAATCGCCAAGTAAAACAACCCCAATTTCGAACTCATCAACATTGAATGCGATACCAAGCACATTACCAGGAAAAATAATTAATTCTTCAAATCCCACTCCAGGAAGCCCCGTAACCGTAGCAATACCGGTAGAGACTTTGCTTATGATACCAATTTCACATAACTCTAAATGCGGAGCATGCGCCTCTCGCCCCTGCTGAATACGTGCAAAGGTAGTGTCAAAAATCGCGTCCAAACCGTGAGCTTCGCTGTTCATATTTTCCTTGCTTCGTCACTTTCTCTGGGGGATTGTTTGTCTGCCTCTAACAAAGTATCGATATTTTTCTCAAGTGTTAACAAATAATCGTCGATACTCCACGCTAGCTTTTGACCACTGGCAATCAGTTCAATCCCACAGATTAAGTCCTGTTTAGTTTCGAACTGCAGATCCATGTCAGCATGAAACATTGTCTTAATTGCTTCTTGGATTTTTATTCGCAGCTTCTGCGGCACATCAAATGCGCTTCGAACAAGCGCAGGCTCAGTTCCTGATGTTGCTTTTAATGCCTGTGTTATGCCAGCTTTCACTGGTGCTGTTAATTCATTCAGCGTTTTTATAAAAACTGCGACCACTTGCTCTTCTAAATTTGCGCTGGCTAAGTCCTTCAATGTTTTTCGAGTGATAGCCAAAACTTCTTGTGCGGCTTTTGAACTCAGTGTGTGTTTCAGCTTGTGTGCATCTAACGCTAAGTTCTGCTCATATTTAAGTCGCTCAGCTTGCGCATCTTGTCTCGCTTTTTCAACTAAACGCTGATGCTCGTTATCAGCCTCAGCTATCGCTTTGTGCATCAGTTTGGCGCGCTCTTGTTCAAATTTTTCATTTTTACTGTGAAATTTTTCACGCTCGCTTTCTGCCTTTTCTTGTTGCGCGGCGCCATCAGCAAGCTGCGCCTTAATGCGTTGCTCACGAGCATCAATAGCATGTAATATGGGTTTATATAAATATCGCTTTAGCAGCCATACCAATAAGAAAAAATTAATTGCTTGAGCTGCAACCGTAAACCAATCAATTAACATTTGTTAGTTTCCTGCGCTTTGCGCAATCGCATGATTCCAGAAAGGATTCGCAAAAATCAGGATCATCGACACTACGAAACAGTAAATGGCCGTAGATTCAATCATCGCTAAACCCACGAACAATGTTCGTGTAATGGTAGCCGATGCATCAGGCTGCTGTGCTAACGCGCTCAATGCGGTTGCTACCGCGCGTCCCTCACCCAATGCCGGACCAAGGGAACCAAAACAAATAGTAATGCCTGATATAACGATTGAAGCCACCGCTATCATTGTCATGCTGTCCATATTGTTTCCTCAATTAAACGTTAAATATTTTTTCTTTTGTGTCGAAACCCGACTTAATTAATAGTGCTACTTGCTTAAACCTTCTATGTCTTTAGCTCCTCGGCTAAGCGCGAACGAGTGGCAGCTGCAATATAGACCGCAGCCAAAATACTAAAGATATATGCTTGTACCATACCGGTCAGCAGCCCGAGTGCCGTCATGACTATTGGGAAAATAAATGGTGTGATGGTTAACAAAATACCGATAATCATTGCGCCACTCATCATATTGCCAAATAAACGCACAGCCAGAGCTAAGGTGCGCGACAGTTCACTAATAACGTTAAAGGGCAGCATCAGCACCGTGGGTTGCATATAGGAATTAAGGTATTTGCCGAGTCCGCGCTCAGCGATACCAAAAATCGGTACCGCAATAAACACGGTTAAGGCTAGGGCCATTGTTGTCGACAAGGACGCTGTAGGGGGCTCATAGCCAGGAATAATAGTACAAACGCTGGCTGCCACTAGAAACAAAAATAAAGTCCCTAAAAAACCTAAATATTTATTAGCCTCATGCAAACCAACATCTTTTATTTGTTGTTCGATACCCGTGACAATAATTTCTAGAAAATTCTGCCAACGTGAACGCGCTAATTCCTTGGAAAGTTTCCGGGTGATGAGCAGGGAGCTAATCGTCAATAGAAGCATTAAGCCCCAAGTGAAAACAATTGTGGCGTTCAATTTGAGAAATCCGAACTGCCAATAAACGATCATGTCAGGACTAAGATCCATCTTGGACCCCCTTACTTGAGACCGACGATTTTGCTTCAATCGAACGAGTACCCTGAGTAATCAACAAGCGTGCAGTCAGAAAACCAAGCAAACACAAGAGTAAACGCTGCCATGCTGCGCCAACTAAGTCACTTGAAAGGACCAAGTAAAAGCCGCCTACGGTTAGTCCCATGCGCAGTAGCAAACTGCTTAACATCCATAATGCAGGGTGAGCAGAAAATAAGCCTTTGCGAACCGTCCACCATAAGCCACCAAAGAAAAAAACACCTAATCCAACACCAATACACCATATGACCAACAAAGCTGTTATTGTTTGATACAGTTCGCTCATGCTTTTTTCCTCTACTTTTTCGTTGTTTTCTTCTCTTGACTGGCTTCTTTATTCACTGAGTCCTGCTCATGTTCTTCAGCGCTGGTTTGCTCTGTAGTGCTTTTATCAGAACTGGTCGCATTGCTATTGCTAACTTCATTTTCAGGAGCATGGATCGCCCTCTCTTCTTTTGAGACCCAATGCCATGCATTGAAGCAACCCATTGCCAGTCCAGCGACCAAAAGGGCCAAAGTCCACGATCTTTCACTCGGATGGTATGTATCAATGTAGATGCCTAAACCAGCGCCCAATAGTGTCGGTACGGCAACCGACCAGCCAATTAAACCCATCATCCCTAAACCGAGCCAAACCTTTTGCTCTGGTTGGCGCCGTGCATGCAGCTTTCGCGCTGCTTTTACACCCACTTCTGTAGTCATCGTCCGTGGCGTATTCTTCGGTTCTTGTTGTTTTTCTTCCGTCATGTTTTTCTTATGTCATGTTTTTCTTGTGTCATGTTTTTCTTGTGTCATAGTTTTGGCCTCACTAATATTGGCTAAGAATGCTAACAGTGGGCAATGGCTATCAATCTTTACTAGTTTGTTACCCCTATTTTTGCTTACTTTAGTTAGATTAAGGCTTGTTTATCTTGGCGAATCGATGCAAAAAGCTGCTTTCCAATTTCGCCATGACTCTGCGCACTTGCAGCGCTTGCTCATCCATTGCCAAAAATTCTTTTTCTACCACGTCGCGCAGTTTTTCTAGATCAGCATCCATCATGGCATTACGCACCGACACCAGCACATCGGCACCTGTTTTAACTAACACGCCCTCATCTAGTGCTACAAATACTTCATCTTTTTTTTCTGTTGTAAAAGCCAAAATACCAGGTGGCAAGGGTGCCACGCAGTCAAGTCTATGTGGTAAAAAGCCATACGCTCCTTCATATGTTTCGACCTCGATGTGAGTAACATCTTGTCTGTCTAGCAAGATATGATGAGGCAAAAGCAGCTTAAGGTGCATGTACACTTCAGGCATCAGCTGACGCTTTGTTTGATGATGCTTCGACCTTTTTTTTGGCTTCAGCAATGGTGCCTATCATATAAAGAGAGCTCTCTGAATAATCTTTAAACTCATCGTTTAGTATCCGCTCACAACCGTCGAGTGCATCAGCGAGGCTAACTAATTTCCCTTCTTTACCGGTAAATCGCTCGGTCGTATAAAAAGGTTGTGTAAAAAATCGCTCCAAACGGCGCGCTCGACCCACCACTGCGCGGTCCTCAACGGAGAGTTGCTCAAGCCCCAGCATAGCAATAATGTCTTTAAGTTCAGCGTATTGCGCTAGCGTTTTACGGACTTTCTGAGCTAATTCATAGTGACGTTCGCCAACAACACTGGGCGTCGCCATTTTTGAGTTCGACTGCAAAGGATCGATGGCCGGAAAGAGCCCCTCACTAGCTCGTTTACGCGACAGTACAATTGACGCGGAAAGGTGCGAAAAGGTATGTACCGCGGCTGGATCAGTAAAATCATCTGCGGGCACATACACGGCTTGAATTGAGGTAATAGCCGCTTTGTCAGTGTTAGCAATCCTTTCTTCTAGCCCCGCTAACTCAGTGCCCATGGTAGGTTGATAGCCAAGTCGAGACGGCATTTGTCCCATCAATCCAGAAACTTCCGAACCTGCTTGAATAAAACGAAAAATATTGTCAATGAGCAGCAGTACATCACGCTGTTCATCATCTCGAAAATATTCTGCCATGGTCAGCGCTACCTGCCCAATTCGAAAACGACTGCCTGGGGGTTCGTTCATTTGGCCAAATAGCATCACCATATTGGGCAGAACATCAGCTTCTTTCATTTCCCTATAAAGCTCTTCTCCTTCACGACAACGCTCACCGATACCGCAAAAAATACTCACGCCTTTGTGCTTACCAATCATGTTGTGGATCATTTCCGTTAACAGCACAGTTTTCCCCACCCCGGCTCCACCGAACAACCCGGCTTTTCCGCCGCGTTCAAGCGGTACCAGCACATCAATAATTTTAATGCCGGTTTCAAATATTTCTGAGTTTGTTGAGCGTTGGGCCAATGTCGGTGGCAGACCATAAACTGAACGCCATTTTACGTTAGTTAACTCACCCTCGCGGTCAATAGTGTTACCAAACACATCAAACATACGTGACAGGATACCTCTGCCAACAGGGGCCAGTAGTGGTTGGCAACTAAATTGCACGGTTGTTCCGCGTGACAGCCCTTGAGTTGATGTAAGTGCTATACCACGCACATGCTTTGAATCTCGTTGCTCTAATACTTCAATAACGATCTTCTGACCGTTACCCATAGTGAGCATAGAGTGAATAGTCGGCAGTTGAGTTTCAAACCTGACATCAACGACGCTGCCGCGTATTGCCACGACCACACCATTATTGAGTTGGCTATCACTCGCCTTTACCGTCGTTAAAGTCATATTTTGAGAGCTCATTTTGGTGCTTAAAAGCTCGTATTAAATATTGTCATGCATGCGCACTGCTAGCACGTCCTGCTTAACCCCATGTAAAACTGCATTTGCGGTTGAACCAAGCAGGAGTTTGATACCGCTGCGTCCATGCGTACCAATAACAATTAAATCAGCGTGTTCTTCATTTGCAAACTTCTTAATTTGCTCTGCAATATCACCCAATTTAACGTGGACATTTTGCGCAGGAATACCAAATTTTTTGGCAATCTGCTGAAGCCGCTTCATCGCTTTTTTCATATTGTCTGCATCACTCAGTTCTTTCGTACTCATGCCATATAAGTAAGGCTGAACATAAACAGATGGAAGCGTAACAAAAAGCAAATTCAAATCGTCCTTCGATTCCGCTATTTTTAATGCGCGGTGGATCACGTTTTCATATTCTGTATGGAAATCGATAGCGATTAGTATTTTTCTATAGTTACTCATGGCCTTATCCTCTAAGCAAAAAGACTGATTAAAAAGTATTCGTTACTATCAGCAGATCATAATGCATTCAAGATGACCGTTCTGTGCGGTAGCGCGCAAAGTCAAGCCCAGCCTACAAAAGTAACCTTGCTATCTAATGTGCGCATTCGCACAGACAATTGGCAAGCTTCCAAGCAAACTAACAGATACGCTCAGAAGAATCGGCACAAAAACGCTAGGCAAAGCGCTCTAATAGCGACCTACGTGTATTTAGCCATTAAACATAAGCAAATCATATGAATGTAAAAACTTCTCTCAATAAAATATTTCGTCGTTTCACGCAATTGCGATGGAAGCCAAAATCACCTCTGCCAGTTCAGCAGACGCCAATGAGAGCAGAGTTACTCAATACAGAGCAAATGAAAAAGCATGCAATAGCTTTGGCGAAAAGGCATGAAATTGACCGCTTTAATACTCGTGATCAGCTTTTGAGCCGTCTAGATTCAAATGAACAAGTTCTCATCGACACCAATCATTTATTGGCGAATGCCATAAAGTCTAAGCAAACTATCGCTCCCTCTGGCGAATGGTTATTAGATAATTTTTATCTCATTGAGGAGCAAATCCGCACTGCTCGCTTGCATCTGCCCAAAGGCTATAGCAAAGAACTTCCACGATTGGCAAAAGGAAATTCATCCGGCCTACCTCGTGTCTACGATATTGCGCTTAATGTTATTTCCCATGGTGATGGACGTGTAGATGCAGAAATTTTTGCTCATTTTGTTGAAGCTTACCAAACAGTTACACCGCTGAAGTTAGGTGAGTTATGGGCAATTCCGATCATGTTAAGGTTGGCATTAATTGAGAATTTGCGGCGCGCGAGTGTTCGAATTACAACGTCTCGTCAGTATGTGAATTTGGCTCAGCAATGGGCTCATAAAATGCTTGAAATGGCAGAAAACGACCCTCAAAACTTGATTTTAGTGATTGCCGATATGGCTCGTTCTAAGCCCCTATTAAGCAGCGCTTTCGTGGCTGAGTTAACGCGAAAACTGCAGGGACACGGCTCGGCTCTTGCACTACCTCTAACGTGGATTGAGCAAAAACTGGCAGAATCAAGTTTAACCATCGAACAAATGATTCAAATAGAAACCCAACAGCAGGCAGCAGACCAAGTATCAGTTAGCAACACAATTGGTAGTCTGCGGTGGCTAACTGCGATGGATTGGCGAGACTTTGTTGAAGCCAATAGTAGAGTTGAACAAATTTTACGACAAGACCAATCTGGGCATTATAGTGCAATGGACTTTGCTACACGTGACAGCTACCGTCAAGTAGTCGATAGATTAGCCAAGCGATGTTCATATTCTGAAATTGAAATAGCCAAAAAAGCATTAGCATTAACACAGGAAGATACGAGTGAAGTCAAAGGTGCCAAAGAGCCAACTGGGCATGTGGGTTATTACTTGGTTGACCGCGGCATTACTCAGTTAGAAAGTGAAATTAAAGTAAAGAAAAGTATAAGGACTCGCATACGCTTCTTTGTTCGCGGTATGCCACTCATTCTTTATCTCGGTTCTATTGCAGGTTTAACTGGGTTATCGAGCATTGCTTTGTTTGCTCTTGCTGGCCAAATAGATATTACCGATTGGCGGTTTCTGTTATTGGGATTCGTTTCATTATTGTCCGCTAGTCAACTAGCATCAGCACTCGTTAATTGGCTTGCTACAATCTTGGTAGAGCCCAAGCGGATGCCGCGCATGGACTACTCCAAAGGCTTACCACCAGCAATGCAAACATTGGTCGTTATTCCAAGTATGCTGAGCAGCGCCCAAGGCATTGAATCATTGTTAGAAATACTGGAAGTCAGGTTTTTAGGAAATCGCGACCAACATTTACATTTTGCTCTGCTAACCGACTTCCATGATGCACCTGAAAAAACTCAAGCGTCAGACCAAGCATTGCTGCAACAAGCGCGGGCGGGCATAGAGCAACTGAACGCAAAATATCCGGTGTCGACACCGTCATTGCCTGATCAAGCCGAGCGCTTCTTTCTTTTGCATCGTCCACGCACTTGGAATAAGCAAGAAAAGTCGTGGATGGGCTGCGAACGTAAACGAGGTAAATTAGGGGACTTAAACGCGTTGCTGCGCGGAAAACACAGGGAACGATTCAGTTTAATTGTTGGTAATATTAGCGCACTTACGCAAGTCAAATATGTCATCACGCTGGATACCGACACACTACTTCCAAGAGACTGCGCCCATCAGTTAGTAGGAGCAATGGCGCACCCGCTCAATCAACCTCGTTTTGATAGTCAAAAACAGTGTGTCATTGGTGGCTATGGTATTTTACAACCGCGCATGGCGGCCAGTATTTCTGGAAAAAACCCATCGCGCTATTCGCAACTATGCGGTGAAGAGCCCGGGATTGATCCCTACACCCGTTCAATATCTGACGTTTATCAGGATCTATTCGGGGAGGGGTCTTATATTGGCAAGGGTATCTATGATCTAGATGCATTTGAAAGCTCGCTCAACAATCGTTTACCAGAAAATCAAATACTCAGTCATGACTTACTAGAAGGTTGCTATACCCGTTCAGGCTTGCTGAGCGACGTACATATGTATGAAGAATATCCCAGTCGCTATGACGTTGACATGTGCCGAAGAGAGCGCTGGATAAGAGGTGACTGGCAGATAGCACATTGGTTATTACCTTGGGTGCCTGACGCCACTGGAAATAGCATTCATAATCCCTTGTCACCGTTATCTCGCTGGAAGATATTCGACAATTTGCGTCGCAGTATCGAGCCATTGGCTATCATGCTGACCTTGTTAATGGGCTGGTGGCTAGTGCCGAACGCCACAACTTGGACATTTGCCGTTCTTGCCATTTTTTTCTTGCCACCTGTTTTTACTGCCTTAATCGCTGCTTATAGAAAGCCGAATGAAATGCGAATTAGTCACCATTTACATTCCGTTTTGCGTGATTTTGTGCATCAACTTGCGCAAGCTGGATTTAGAATAGCTTGCCTCCCCCACGAAGCCGTTTTTAATGTCTCCGCGATTTTGCGCAGTATTTGGCGGATGCTGTTTACTCGTCGTCGTTTACTAGAATGGCAACTAAGTGAAGAACAGCCCAAGCAAGGAAGCAATGAGCTTTTGAGGAGCTTCCGCACAATGTGGGCAGCGCCAACTATTGCGATTTTCAGTGCCTTCATTATCATTAGTGTATACACGCAAAAAACCGACAGCGGCTTTGTTTGGTCCACTGATAGTATAAGCAACCTAGTCGCACTTTTTCCTATATTACTACTGTGGTTTTTTTCTCCAGCTGTAGCTTGGTGGCTTAGCCTTCCTCAGTTTCGCCTTGAAACCACGCTCGAACCGGAACAAACTGCTTTTTTGCATAATATCGCGCGCAAAACATGGGCTTTTTTTGACCACTTCAGTTCAATTGACGACAATTGGTTAATCCCTGATAATTTTCAAGAACAACCCGGTCCAGTAACAGCACATCGTACTTCACCTACTAATATTGGATTATCATTGTTGGCAAGCGTAAGTGCCTATGATTTTGGTTTTATTCCTGCAGGAGTCTTGCTACAACGATGCACTGACTGTTTTACCACCTTAGATAAATTAGATCGCCACAAAGGACATTTCTATAATTGGTACGATACACAGTCATTGGAGGTGCTGCCGCCAAGATATATTTCATCGGTAGACAGTGGGAACCTAGCCGGACATTTATTAACCTTACGCTTGGCACTGCTAGAACTCCCCGACCAAAGCATATTTCATCCACGGGTTTATTCGGGTATCAGTACAACTCTCGATATTGTGGAAAACTCATATTCTGATGAACAGCAGCATTTCAAGTCTGCGTCAAATTCGAATGAAGACTTCAATTTCCCGTCAGATGCAATACTGGCGATGCGCAAATTACTAAACTCCATTAGACCGCAAAAAGCATTTAGCATTCAGCAAGTTGTTTTACACCTAATAACCCTCTCTGATGCTGCAGAAACAATCAAAACTAGTCTGCAAAGCGGATTGCATAATGTAACGCTTTCACAAAGTAAGCGTTGGGCGGAAGATCTTCATCAACAGTGTCTCTCAGCACTACAAGAATTGCGTTTACTTACTCCTTGGCTCAGCCTACAACATGCTCCTCGTAACTTAGCATCCTTTGCCAAACCATTTATGCAAGAGAGTAAAATATGTACTATGCGCCAGCTTAGTGAAGCTTGCAGTAAGTACATACTCACTATCGATTTACAGCTTGCATTAGAGATAACTGAACAAGATCGTCAATGGCTGAAGGCCCTTCGGGAACACGTCACGGTCGGTTTAGAAGTTGCTAAACAACGTATTACAACAAGCGAACAGCTAGCAGAGAGAGCAAGCAAATTTGCTGATATGGAATTTGCATTTTTATACGACGATACAAGAAATCTTCTGGCTATCGGCTACAACGTTGACGACCAAAGACGCGATACGAGTTATTATGATTTACTAGCGTCAGAAGTACGATTAGGCAGTTTTGTTGCCATTGCACAAGGTCAGCTGCCTCAAGAAAGCTGGTTTGCTTTGAGCCGGTTGCAAACCAGCGCGGGCGGCGAGCCTGTATTGGTTTCATGGAGCGGTTCCATGTTTGAGTATCTTATGCCTATGCTGGTTATGCCGACATACCCTGGCACCTTACTTGAGCAAACATGTCGTGCTGCCGTTGCCCGCCAAATTGCCTACGGAAAAATGCGAGCAGTGCCGTGGGGTGTTTCCGAATCAGGTTACAATACCGTCGACGCCAGTTTAAACTATCAATATAGCGCTTTTGGGGTACCTGGTTTAGGACTCAAAAGAGGGCTATCGGAAGATTTAGTCGTTGCCCCCTATTCATCCGTTTTAGCGTTAATGGTAGCGCCAGAAGCTGCCTGTGAAAACCTACAAAAACTAGCTGCAAACGGCATGCTCGGTCAGTATGGCTTTTATGAGGCAATTGATTATACGAAAGCACGTTTGCTGCATGATCAAACCAGCGCCATTATCCCCTCTTTCATGGCTCATCATCAGGGTATGAGCTTATTAGCACTTTCTTATCATTTGCTAAAACGCCCTATGCAGCGGCGATTTGAATCTGATCCAATGTTTAAATCTGCTTTGTTACTATTGCAGGAACGCATACCAAAAACTTCAATTTTTCAACCACATATTGAACAACATGCCGAAAGCGGCGTACTTTTTGAGCACCCAGAAGTGTCGGTTAATACTCCGATTACAGCTCAAACTTCAGCGCCCGAAGTACAGTTGCTTTCAAATGGTAATTATCATGTGATGTTAACCAATACTGGTTCAGGTTATAGTCGCTGGCATGATTTGGCCGTCACACGTTGGCGCGAAGATGCAACGTGCGAGAATTGGGGAACCTTTATCTATGTTAGAAATACAAGCAGTAATCACTTTTGGTCTGCAACGTATCAACCTACGCTGAAACCAGCGCAATCATATGACGCTTTATTTTCAGGAGGACGGGCTGAATTTAGACGCTGCGATCATGATATCGAAACTTATAGTGAAATAGTCGTTTCGCCGGAAGACGACATTGAACTGCGCCGTATTCGCATTTGTAATCATACCAACACGCACTGTGAACTAGACCTCACTACTTATGCAGAAGTGGTGATGGCTTTACCCTCATCAGATAATACGCATCCTTCTTTTAGTAACCTTTTTGTCCAAACAGAAATCATTGCAAACGGTCAGGCCATTTTATGTTCCCGACGAGCACGTGCTGCAGACGAAGAGACACCTTGGATGTTCCACCTATTAGTGCCTCATGGCAATGGTGACGGCGTAAGCATTGGTAAGGTTTCAAGCACAACAGATCGCTTAGAGTTTATAGGTCGTGGTCGTTCACTAGTGTCACCACAAGCGCTGCTAGCGTCGGGTGATTTATCAGGAAGTGATGGCTCGGTGCTCGACCCAATCGTGTCCATTCGTTGTCCATTATCATTAGATTCTGGCTTAACCGCCACCCTAGATTTAGTCACCGGCATGGCTAATAGCCGTGAAGAATGTCTTGCGCTTATCGGTAAATATCAAGATCGCCACCTGACCGATAGAGTGCTTGATTTAGCCTGGACGCATAGCAGCGTTGCACTTCATCAAATCAATGTGAATGAATCTGATGTTTTGCTTTATCGCCGCCTTGCGGGCTCCATTATTTATCCTAACATCTCGCTACGAGCAGATGCCGCAATATTAGCTCAAAATCGACGTGGTCAATCTGGGCTATGGGCTCATTCTATATCTGGCGACCTTCCTATAGTCTTACTCAAAATTTCTAGTAGCCAACACATTGAGTTGGTGCGTCAGTTAATTCAATGCCACTCTTATTGGCGGCTAAGAGGGCTGGTAGTCGATTTGGTAATATGGAATGAAGAACAAATGGGTTACCGTCAACTTCTGCAAGACCATATCATGGGTCTTATAACTTCGGGGACGGAAGCCAAGTATATTAATCGTCGAGGCGGCATATTTGTGCGCTCTGGTGAACAAATATCAAGTGAAGATAGAATCCTTTTACAAGCTGTAGCACGTGCTGTGATTATCGATACTCAAGGTACGCTGGCCGACCAAATAAACCGACGTGTTTTAACAGAAAAACGAGTTGCATCACTAAAACCCAGCAATACTTTCAGACTTAAAAAGCCTGAGCCGCAGCGTGCACCAGAGCAAAACCTTCAATTAAACAATGGGCTTGGCGGATTCAGCAGTGATGGCAGAGAATATGTCATTACTACTAGCGCAACTAATAAAACCCCCTTACCTTGGGTAAATGTGCTCGCCAATTCGCAGTTCGGTACGGTAGTTGCTGAAAGTGGACAAGCGTATACGTGGAGCGAAAATGCTCACGAGTATCGGCTAACACCGTGGAGCGAGGACAGTGTTGGGGCGAGCGGAGGAGAGGCGTTTTACTTGCGTGACGAAGACAGTGGTTATTTCTGGTCACCCACGCCAATGCCCTGCACTGGAACAACACCTTATGTTACTCGACACGGTTTTGGCTACAGTATTTTTGAACACACTGAAGACGGTATCGAGTCTGAACTATGTGTATTTGTAGATCTAAACGAAGCCGTTAAATTTTCGGTGCTTAAAATTCGTAATCATTCAGGCTCGAAAAGACGATTAACCGCCACAGGTTATGTAGAGTGGGTGTTAGATGAACAACGTGCCAAATCTGCAATGCATGTAGTGACAGAAATTGACGCTCAAAGCGGAGCACTATTTGCCCGTAACGCCTATAATTCAGAGTTTGGTGATCGAGTGGCTTTCTTTGATGTGGACAATATGTCCCGCAGTTTAAGTGGTGATCGCAGCGAATTCATCGGCCGCAATGGCACGTTACAACGCCCCGACGCAATGACCAGAGAACGATTACCTGGCCGTTTGGGAGCCGCTCTCGATCCTTGCGGAGCAATCCAAGTGCCGTTTGAACTAGCAAATGGTGAAGAAAAACGCATTATTTTCCGACTCGGTGCGGGGAAAAATCTGCACAAGGCACGCTCTTTAGCGTTGAAATTACGGGAAACCGGCTCTGCTCGCCGAGCCCTCGAAAACGTTCACCATTTTTGGCAAAAAACCTTAAATACGGTTCAAGTCACAACCCCCGATCCGGCAATCAACATAATGACCAACGGTTGGCTAGTTTACCAAACCTTAGCTTGCCGCTTTTGGGCGCGCAGCGGTTTTTACCAATCTGGCGGTGCTTTTGGTTTTCGCGACCAGTTACAAGACGCTATGGCACTACTGCATACTCAACCCAAACTATTAAGAGAACATCTGCTCACTAGCGCTTCTCGACAATATCTGGAGGGTGATGTTCAGCATTGGTGGCACCCGCCGGTTGGACGCGGAGTGCGTACTCGCTGTTCAGACGATTACTTATGGCTGCCATTGGCAACTTGTCGCTACGTTATCGGCACAGGTGATATTGAAGTACTTGATGAACTGGCGCCTTTCATTGCGGGACGAGAGCTGAACGACGATGAAGAATCTTATTACGACTTGCCAACAACCACACATGAGAAATCGACTTTATATCAACATTGTGTGCTATCAATACTGCATGGTTTACGTTTTGGTGAAAAAGGCCTGCCCTTAATGGGCTCTGGTGACTGGAACGATGGTATGAGTACGGTCGGCATAGAGGGTAAAGGTGAGAGTGTGTGGCTGGGTTTCTTCTTGTATAAAATACTGCAAGAATTTGCAGATGTTGCAGATTTATATAAAGACGATGCCTTTTCGGAACACTGCAGAAACGAAGCTGACAAGCTTCAAAAGAATTTAGCTAAACACGGCTGGGATGGTGCTTGGTATCGTCGAGCATGGTTTGATGACGGCACGCCTTTAGGTTCATCAATTAGCCCTGAATGCACTATCGATTCTATTGCCCAAAGTTGGTCAGTGCTTTCTGGTGCAGGGGATAAAGAAAGAACAATTCAGGCCATGAATTCACTCGATGAACACTTAGTTCGGCGAGACGAAAAAATAATACAACTGTTAGAGCCACCATTTGACAAGTCAGAGATGAATCCTGGTTACATAAAAGGTTATGTGCCCGGAGTGCGAGAAAATGGAGGACAATATACACATGCGGCAATTTGGGCGACCATGGCTTTTGCGCAAATGGGCGATAGTAAACGCGCTTGGGAATTAATGAATATCATTAATCCTCTTAATCACGGCCTCAGTGCCGAGCAAGTGGCTACTTATAAAGCGGAGCCCTACGTTGTCGCAGCTGATGTCTACGCCGTGGAGCCTCACATTGGTCGCGGCGGTTGGACTTGGTACACAGGTTCAGCTGGTTGGATGTACCGCCTGATAGTAGAGTCCTTGCTGGGGATAACACTAGAAGGAGAACGATTGAAAATTGTGCCGTGTATTCCAAAAGCTTGGACTACTTATTCTGTCGACTATACTTTTGGTAGTACTCAATATCATATTATTATCAAGCAAAATCAGTCTGATAAAAAACCGGCCGAAATAACTATGACACTTGATGGACATACCATTACACCACCTTATGTCCCTTTAATGGATGATCAAGTCGACCATGAAGTAATGCTAACTTTGCGCCAAGAACAGAATAGATGAAAAGGCAAGACAAAGGCAGGGACTGAATACCAGTCACCTGCCTTTTCAATATTTACTTCTATGAGTCTCTAACAGTCACTCATTATTCAAACTTCATATCTACACCTAAGAAGAAGAATCTCCCTCTCGGTCCAACCGGATAAGCAAAGTTAGTCAGGAAGGGTTGCTCATCGCTTAGGTTATTGATACCGCCATAAACAGTGAATACTTCATCGATTTTATAGCTCGCATTGATATCATGCAGCCACATTGCATCCATTTGTACAGATGAATCATAATCACCGCGCTCAAACTCTTCTATTTCAACAAAGCCAAGCAGCTGCTTGCCAATATACTGGTTTTGTAAACCGATACTAAATACATCGTTTGACCAGTTGAACGCTAAGTTTCCTGCATATTCAGGACGCTGAATTTCACCTAGTTCAGGATTCACTTCAGATAAATCGTTCGGGTTTGTAAACTGGTCTAGTTCGTTTACTTTAGAGCCTGATAATGTACTTCTTAGATTACCGTCAAATACATCATGCTCGTAGCCAATAGTGAAATCGACACCCGAGGTTTCTAATTTAGCGAAGTTAATATCTGTGGTTCTTAAGAAATTCAAGCCACCAAACTGTGGTGAAGCTGAATCAGTGTTACGTGTAAACAAACTACAGAAGTTATCGTTCAACTGCGCTCCACTATAACAACCGTTCACAATGTCATCAGCTGATACTGCTGAGATGGCTTGATCAATTGAAATCGACCAATAATCCACAGTGACAGTTAAACCATCAACAACGCTAGAATCGTAAACAAATCCAATCGTTGTTGTATCTGCTTCTTCTTCAAGAAGGTCTGGGTTACCACCTGTGACACCGCCAAATGCAGCCGACAGCGGATCGGTATAAACATAGTTTCCATCGGTATCAAATGGGTTTAATCCAAACGTGCTAAATTCAGCCACGCAGTTAGCCTGAATTTGCGCTGCAGCTGCTGCATCATTACCAGCAATACCTTGAATAACACTCGCATTACACGTGTCAGTGGGGCGGAAAGTGGTGCCTGTCTCTGGCGCAAACAACTCACTAATATTTGGAGCACGCACCGCTTTTGATAAGGAGTAGCGAATTCGCAAATCGGTGATCGGCGAATACATAAGATTAGTTCGCCACGTAAACGTTTCACCCACGGTGGAGTAATCCGAATAACGTGCGGCGACATCTAAGGTTAATTCTTCAACAAACGCTTCACCTTCTATTAAAGGAATGCTGGTTTCAACAAAGGCTTCCCATACATCATACTCACCGCCTTGGTTACGGCTACGTAATGCAGGTCTGAATACAATTGAATTGTTGCTAGAATAATCCGCAATGTTCGTACCCTCTGCAAACGGAGAACCAGCAGGAATCAGTCCTTGGCGGAAATCATCAATGCTAGAATCCGACGACTCTTCACGATATTCAGTACCTACTGCCCAATATATCGGGCCATAAGGCATCTCAAACCAATTTGAACTGTCACCCGCCAAGTTTGCAGCAATGACAAGTTGGTCAATTTCTACCTTTGTAAAACTGTCTTCGGTTATCCAATCTACCGCTGCTTGGTCTATGCCAGGTCGTCCAGCCCATATATTTAGAGGGACACAAGAGCCATCGCCAGGCGTAAACGTAAAGTAGCCTGGATCGTATGTAGGAATATTGAAGGGTGTCGATATCTGAGGCGCTGAAGCGTCAACGTTGACGCGACAATCAGGTGTACCATTGTTAGAAACGGCATCAATTGCTGAGAAGAATCTATCCACAATGACAAGATCTTCCGTACCCCTTGCTTCACGAGTAAACTTCCCGTAATTGACGTAAACTTCATAATCATATTCGTGAGCTAGCGTGCCTTCCAAGCCGGCAACTATGCGAACAGTCTCACGTTCTTGCTCTAATCTGCCCGAACCAATACCTATTGGGTCGGCGGTAATAGCAACACCACCGGTTGCATTTGCGATAGGTTGAATGAACTCGGGTAGGTAAGGGTTGTCAGGAGCACCGAATAATAAATCCCAGAACGCTGTAGGTTGAGATTCGTTTTCAGTGGTCTGCAACACATACTTTGCTTCAGCAAACGCACGCATATCGTCCGTAAGGTCATAGTTAAATAAGAAGTTAACGGCAACTTTGTCGTTGGGTGTGATTATATAACCTCTTTGCTGTTGCAAAGTATTATATGAATCGCCACCAAAACCTTCAAAGTTACCCGATACCAAGCCATCCCTAATCGGTCGATAGGAACCATCTTCATTCACATTCCAGCAACCACCGAGCACGCCAAATGAAGCAGCGCCAAATACTGAGTTATAACCTGAAAAAGAATCCAAACAATCTGGTGTTCCGTTTCCGTCTAAATCAATTGGCGTATTGGGATCAAATCCATCGAAAGTATAAGGGTTACCGGGAATGATATAACCATACCCAGACGTAAACGGAAACGTTCTGTAAGGTAATACTGCACGTGGAGCAGCCGTTGACGCTTGATTAAATAGTGCCATTTCAGCGTCGGTCAAATTAGGCGCTGAGCCAAATTCACTTGTATAGTTGTTGATAAAAGTAGCCATTGAAGGAATAGACAAACCAAAAGGAAACAATCCGGTGTTAGCAAAGTCATAATATTGGCTTAAGTTTGGCGTACTTGCGCCCAAGTCCCCTTGCTGGAAGCGCAATGCAGGGTTTGTCCAATCTCTCGCTGAGCCTCGTATGAGTCCGTCGTCTCTTTCACTGACGCGCAACCCTTTATCGTCTTGGTATTCAACAGAAACAGCAAAGTTTCCTCTGTCATTGTCGAAGTTAGTGCCCCAAACGCTTGAAATACTTACTTGTTCAGCATCGTTTTCGCCAGAGCGTCCGGTTTGAATATCAACTTCAAAGCCTTCAAAGTCATCTCGTAAATTAAAATTCACAACGCCGGTTACCGCGTCAGCGCCATATACTGCTGAAGCCCCACCCGTGAGTACATCTACGCTTTCAATCAGCGCCATTGGAATTGAACCAACATCCACCGCTGCACTGCCGCCAACGCCGCCTACATGGCGACGTCCGTTTACGATAGTCAGTGTTCTTGCACTGCCTAGACCGCGCAAGTTAAGAATGTTCGCGCCGTCAGCAAAGCCAGAATCTATTGAGCTTTCTGCTGTCGTTGATGAAAATAATGCTGGAATATCGTTGATGACGTCGGTAATCGAAAACTCACCAGAGACCTGAATTTCTTGAGCGGAAATACTTTGTACAGGAGATGGTGCAGCTAAGTTAGGATCACGTGCTATGCGAGAGCCTGTTACCTGAATTTTTTCAACTGTTGTTTCATTCGCCGCCTCATCTGCGCTTTCTTGTGCAATTGAACCTAACGAATAAGTTACCGCAAGCGCTAATGTGGAATATTTAAAAAATCTATGTTTGTTGTGCATTTATAACCCCTATTTACTTAAGCGCTCAGGTAAAATCTATTTCGTTATTTGAATGTGTTGTTCGAAATCCAGAGCTCAAACTATGTCAAAACCTGCATTAGTTAGTGCATAACGTGCACTATTCACAACAAAACCAAGCAATTTCTATTCCTAGATAACTACTCATGATAAAAACATAAGTATATGTATTTAATAGACTTTTATTATTATAACTTTATTTAAAACATGAAACACACTGAGTTTTGCCCCAATTTAATGCAATTTAAATTTTTCGCCCTAATTAGGTGCAATGAATGGTTCTTTTGATTAGTAGGAAGAAATATTTATTTTTTGTTTTTGGTTTAAACCATAGCTTTGTGGTTTAACGAACAGACGCGCGTGATTATATGCCGCATTCTGAGACAAAAGGTGGATGTTTCGCGCTCAAATTAGTGCGATAAATTTAGTAAAAGCACGTCATTAGGAATGATGCACATGAAAAATAAAGAGCCATTGAGCATATTGTTGCTAGAAAAAGATAGTTTTGAAGCTCAATACGTCCAGCAAAGGCTGAAACAGGACTGTGCGATCCCAAATAGATTAATATGGTTTGATGAGCTCCCGGAGGGACTAAGCTATCTTAGCAACAACGAAATAGACGTTGTCTTACTATCAAGTCATTTCTCTCAACACAGAGGCGAAAGCACCTTTAATTTAGTGCTAGAAGCCGCCCCAAATACATTAATCTTATTCATGCAAACATCAACCTTCGATAATAAATTAACCTATTATTCAACCAATGAATCGACTACTCAACTTCGTCACATTCTAAATTATGTTAATGCACAAAAATCCTCAATAAATGGTTTGCGTCGATTGGAAGAGGAGCTTTTTGAGGAAAAAGAGCGCGCACAAGTTACCCTCAATTCAATTGCTGATGCCGTTCTCGTTACTGACAACGAGGGCAACGTAAGCTACCTCAATTCTATGGCAGAACAAATGACGGGCTGGAGCAACGAGGAGGCCGTTGGAATGCCATCTGACGTGGTATTTCACTTGGTTGAGAACAAAAGTCATCCGTCATCGAACAACCCAGCTATGCAGGCTATCTCTGAAAATAAAACCGTTTCCATATCAGCAAATAGCTCATTAATTCGGCGAGACGGTATAGAATTTCCGATTGAAGATTCATCTGCTCCCATCCATAACCGCGACAATCAGGTGACAGGTGCGGTCATTGTTTTTCGAGATATCTCTCAATCACAAACGATGGCAAACAAAATGGCGCATCTGGCTCAGCACGATGCTTTAACTGGTCTACCCAATCGATTGCTTTTAAAAGAGAGATTGACCCAAGCAATAGGAGCTGCTCTGCGTAATCAAACGCAACTTGCACTAATGTTTCTTGACCTCGATTTTTTCAAGCATATTAATGACTCTTTAGGTCATTCTATGGGCGACCGATTGTTAGTTTCAGTTGCTTCGCGACTAGCTTCTTGTATTCGTACTACTGACACCGTATGCCGACAGGGCGGTGATGAGTTTGTAATACTGCTCAGAACCATTGATGAACCCCAAGATGCTGTGCATGTTGCAAATAAATTGTTCGCTGCGCTTGCTCCTCCCCATCATATTGATGGCAATGAAATTTACGTTTCTATCAGCATCGGTATTAGTATTTTTCCTCACGATGGACACACCGTTGACCAATTAATGCAGAGCGCCGACATTGCCATGTATCACGCCAAAGCTAATGGTCGTAGCAATTTTGAATTTTTTCATACTGAAATGAATATTCGTGCAGCTCAACGTCAGTTGGTTGCCTGCAATTTAAGAAGGGCAATTGAGCATAATGAGTTTGTAATCCACTACCAGCCGCAAATTGACTTATCAACAGGCCGACTGTCAGGTGCAGAGGCGCTTTTGCGCTGGAAAGATCCTCTACTTGGTCTTGTCTACCCAAATCAATTTATTGATGTTGCTGAAGAGTGCGGACTCATTGAAAGTATAGGAAAATGGGTTATGCGCGATATCTGCACACAAATCAGGAAATGGTTGGATATTGGCCTAGATGCGGTGCCAATTGCAGTTAATGTTTCCGCACTAGAGTTACGGAACTTGGGGTATGCCTCAGGTGTAGAAAAGATACTTTTAGAAACTGGGCTTGATCCAAAGTATTTAGAAATCGAACTCACCGAAAATGTGTTATCCCAAGATTTTGCAACATCAAAGTTAAATTTAGACGCACTTAGTGAACTAGGTGTGCATTTAGCAATGGATGGCTTTGGAACAGGCTTTTCCAGTTTAAGTTATTTGCGTCGTTTCCCTATCGATATTTTAAAACTTGATCGCTCTATTGTTCGCAACATCAATACCAGTGACAAGGATACTGCGGTTGTCAGTGCAGCTATTAGTATGGGCATAAATTTAAATCAACGCATTGTTGCAGAAGGCGTGGAGTCTCAAGCTCAAGTGGATTTTTTGCTTGATCATCATTGCAATATTGGGCAAGGTTATCAATTCAGTTATCCACTCAATGCAAATGCCTTTTCGCGTCTTTTACATACCAAGTAGCATCAATTTACCGCTGTGATATTAAGGGCATCGATTCAGTATGAGCAAGCATAGAAAGCGCCTAGGTAGCTGTAACGGCCATCAAGTGGTCGCTTTAGTAAAAAGCGATTATTGTGTTTATTTAGATTTATTTAGCGCTTTTTCAACGTTAAGCACTTGGCGAAGAGTCTTAAGCACGGCGTCAGGGGTAAGGCTCATAGAGTCGATGCCAATCTCAACTAAGAACTCAGCTATTTCCAAATAGTCGGAAGGAGCCTGGCCACAGAGGCCAGAATGTCGCCCGTTACGTTTAGCCCCTTCTACCGCCATCTTAATCATTTGTTTAACGCCAGCATCGCGTTCATCGAAATCAAAGGAGACGATTTCAGAATCTCGATCGACTCCCAAAGTCAGTTGAGTCAAGTCGTTGGAGCCGATAGAAAAACCATCGAATAATTTCGCAAATTCGTCAATCAAGATGACATTGTTTGGGATTTCACACATGACGTAAATTTGCAGATCGTTCTCGCCGCGTTTAAGACCGTTCTCTGCCATTACCGTTAGGACCTTTTCAGCTTCCTGTATACGACGGCAAAAAGGGATCATCAAGATAACATTAGTGAAGCCCATTTCGTCGCGCACTCTTTTCATCGCGGCGCACTCCAAACCAAACCCTTCGGCGTAAGCTGGATGACTGTAGCGTGCAGCGCCGCGAAAACCGATCATCGGGTTTGCCTCAACGGGTTCAAAGGGAGACCCGCCTAACAGAGTTGCGTATTCGTTGCTTTTAAAATCGCTCATTCGCACTACGCAGGGTTTGGGGTAAACGGCAGCAGCGATAGTGGCAACACCCTCGGAAAGCGTCTTGATAAAGAAATCCTTGGGGTCGGCATATGCAGCACTAAGATCAGCAATCGATTGGCGTGTTTTTTGGTCAAGTTTTTCTGGATGTATTAGTGCCATAGGGTGCGTTTTTATGTATTCGTTAATGATGAACTCCATGCGCGCTAGGCCTATTCCATCAACCGGTAAAGAAGCAAAACCAAAGGCTTGATCAGGATTACCTAAATTCATCATAATTTTGGTCTTTGGGCGCACAAGATTGCTAAGGTCAGTTTCTTCAACGCTAAACTCGACTAAGCCTTCATACACCTTACCAATTTCACCCTCAGCGCAGCTAACCGTAACTTCTTGACCATCAACAAGTACCTCTGCGCCATCATTGCTACCGACAATTGCAGGAATACCCAATTCGCGAGAGACGATGGCGGCGTGGCAAGTGCGACCACCATGATTAGTCACGATAGCAGCGGCAATTTTCATTACCGGCTCCCAATCTGGGGTTGTCGTATCCGTAACCAACACTTCACCAGCGTTAAAGGTGCTTAACTGTTTCACGTCGTTAATAACTCGCACTTTACCCGCACCAATTCGTGTGCCAACAGCCTGCCCTTTAGCAAGAACGGGAGCACTTTTTTTGAGGTGGTACAGTTTAAGCACATTGTCTATTTTCTGTGACTCTACCGTTTCTGGCCTCGCTTGAACCATATAAATATGGCCATCAAGGCCGTCTTTCGCCCACTCCATATCCATCGGTTTATGTTTACCTTTTTGCTTGGAATAGTGCTTTTCAACCTTGATGGCATAATCAGCAAGTACCATGACATCTTCGTCTGAAATAGAAAAATGGTTTTGTTCCGCACTTGTGGTAGCAATATTAGCAGTGTACTCAACCGCAATATTGTCAGTGTTGAGGGTATCGGTAAAAATCATCTTTTGCTCTTTTTGTCCCAAACGACGCTTTAGCACTGCACGAAACCCCTTTTCAAAGCTTGGTTTGTGCACATAAAAAGTATCAGGGTCGATTGTGCCCTGCACAATATTTTCACCCAAGCCTAAGGCGGAATTGATGAACATAACATCTTTGAAACCGGTTTCAGTATCTATCGAGAACATAACGCCACTCGCGCTAATATCGCTGCGAACCATTTTCATAATCACAACACATAAATCAACTTTGAAATAGTCAAAGCCGTTGTCATATTTATAATGAATAGAACGATCGGTAAAATTAGAAATTAAACAGCGAAGATAAGCATTTAACAGAGCGTCTTCGTCGCCAATATTTAAATAGGTGTCGTTTTGGCCAGCAAATGAGGCCTCGGGAGAGTCTTCAGCCGTAGCCGAAGATCTTACTGCCAAAGAAACATCATCACCATATTGCGCCTTTAGCTTGGCATACTGATTGATGATCTCTGATTGTAACGTTTCCGGTAACTTACTCTTTGCTATTATTGCTCTTGCCTTGGCTCCGCGCGTTTGCAAGTCCTTGAGATTGTCAGGATCTAGCTCGTCAAGCGCTTCGTGCAGTTGCGACCAAGCATCGTTATCATCCAATACCATGCGATAAGCCTCGGCTGTAACCGCAAAACCATTCGGCACTCGCACGCCCTGAGCCGTCAATTTTTGGTACATCTCACCTAGCGAAGCGTTCTTTCCGCCTACTTGTGCGACATCGTCCATGCCCATTTCTTCGAACCAGCGGGTATATGTATTTGACATCTCGTTACCTGATTTATAAGTTGAATGCAGTGTTGGCTGAGGATGGAGTCGACCAAGCTTGATTGCATTCTACCGTTAGTCATCGCGGCTTTCGGTGCGTTGGCGCACAGTTGACGCTATAAATAAGCAAGCTAGGACGGTAAACTCTGGCGACGCAAGAGAGCGTAATACAGTAAAGGAATGACAAGTAATGTCAGCATTGTTGATACCAAAATACCAAATATCAGACTGACCGCGAGACCGTTAAAAATAGGATCATCCAGAATAAAAAAGGCACCTAGCATAGCTGCTATTGCGGTCAAGACGATAGGTTTTGCGCGCACACTGGCTGACTTTACGATTGCCTCCTCTAAAGCCATACCCGAAGCAATAGATTGATTAATGAAATCTACCAACAAGATTGAATTGCGCACCAAAATTCCAGCTAGCGCAATCATGCCGATCATAGAGGTTGCCGTAAATTGCGCCCCAAGTAAGGCATGACCCGGCATAATCCCAATGAGTGTCAGCGGTATAGGGGCCATAATCACCAGCGGCACCATATAAGAATGAAATTGACTAACAACCAACATGTAAATGAGTAATAGCCCTACAGCATACGCCGCTCCCATATCACGAAACGTTTCATATGTAATTTGCCATTCACCATCCCATTTGATGCTATAGGCGAAGGGCGTATCGGGTTGTTGAATAAAATACTGCGTTAGCGAGTCGCCAAGCTGGCTGACCAAATCGAACATGCCGTATAAGGGACTATCTAAATCGCCAGCAACATCACCCGTTACATAGACCACTGGTAATAAATCTTTATGGTAAATCGTTTGTTGCCATGGCGATAACTCGATATGCGTGAAACTAGATAGCGGAATTAAAACACCGCTTTGATTACGCACTTCGATTTGCAACAGATCCTCTATTTTTGCTTTATTCGCTGGTGCAAAGTCGAGTTGGATCGGGATCGGATATTTAGCATGACCCGTGTGCAAGTAGGCAATATCTTCGCCGCTCAATGCCACGTTAAGCGCATCCGTAAACTGTTGTTGGCCAATGCCTAAATGTGCAGCACGTTCGCGATCAACATGCACAATGTAACGTGAAACGTTTTGATTTAGATAGTCATTCGGGCCTTGCTCAGCGCTCTGGTCAATGCTCTGGTCAATGCTCTGGTCAATGCTCTGGTCAATGCTCTGGTCAATGCTCTGGTCAATGCTATCATCAACATCAACAACATCATCAGTATTGACAAACTGCACCCGTAATTTTCTGGCAAGATCTATTTGTCCAGCATAGTCAGGCCCATATACTTCAGCAACTAGTGGCGCGTAAACCGGCGGGCCCGGTGGTGGTTCAACTACCTTGATCACAGCGTGATGACGTTCAGCAATCGCGACTAGATCGGGGCGAACTGAGCGCGCGATTTCGTGGCTAGTGCGATCTCGTTCATGTTTATCGAGCAAATTTACCTGAATATCACCTAAGTTTGGCGCCTGACGCAAATAGTATTGGCGCACCAAACCATTAAATCCGATGGGCGATGCTGTACCTGCGTATGTTTGTAAGTCGGTGACTTCATCTACGCTCAATAAATACGTACTCAATTCGCTTAGCACTGCATTAGTCCGCTCTAAGGAACTTCCTTCAGGCAAATCAACCACAATTTGAAACTCACTCTTATTGTCAAAAGGCAGCATTTTCAAAACAACTAATTTGAAAACAGCGAGCGAGCATGCAAGCACAATAAGGAGCACTAAAACACCTATAAGGCCATAGCGGTTGCGGCGTTTTTTATCGCCTAAAAATGGACGCATAAGCCTGTCAAAAAAGGAGTGTGTGGCGAGAGTTAATTTGTCAGGCTTGCTGGCATTTGAAACAGGATCTGGGGAAGTTGAGTCATTGCTTTGGGCTTCATTTTTATCTTGCCCGTGATCAATTAATAATTTGTTGGTCAGCCATGGGGTAAACGTAAATGCCACCACAAGTGAAATAAACATGCCCATGGATGCGTTTATTGGAATTGGACTCATATATGGGCCCATTAGACCGCTTACAAACGCCATTGGCAGCAATGCCGCAATGACTGTAAACGTTGCCAGAATAGTGGGACCGCCAACTTCGCTGACTGCAATAGGAATAACGTCAATGAGCTTTTTCCCACCCAAGCTTAGGTGACGGTGAATATTTTCAACAATCACAATGGCGTCATCAACTAAAATACCAATGGAGAAAATTAACGCGAACAGCGACACGCGATTTAAGGTAAACCCATAAGCCCAAGACGCAAATAAAGTAATAGCAAGTGTAAGCACAACCGCTGCCCCCACAACAATGGCTTCTCGGATGCCCATAGTTAGTGCCACCAAAACGACGACCGAGAGGCTCGCAAAAACTAATTTCTGAATGAGTTTATTAGCTTTGTCATTTGCAGTTTCGCCATAGTTACGCGTCACACTTACATTAACATCGCTTGGGATCAAAACGCCTTTTAGAAGCTCGGTTCGCTGAATGATTTGCTCCGCTATATCGACAGCGTTTTCACCCGCTTTTTTGCTAATTTCAACAGTCACTGCCGGAGCAATAAGTTGATCACTACTGCGAGCATATCTAACATACTGACTATTTTCGGGTGCGCCAAACTCAATACTCGCGACCGCGCTAAGATAAACCGGTCGCCCATCATGAAGGCCAACTATTAAGTCGCCAAGTTCTTCAGGACGCGAAAAAAATGTCCCAGCCTGAACGGGTATAGACTGATCATGATTGACCAAATTACCCGCATGGCTCACCGCACTGTTTATTTGCAATGCGCTGCGTAACTCTGCTATTGCGATGCCGTGCGCAGAGAGTTTTTCTGGAGAAAGAAGGACACGCACTGTTGGCTGCACAACGCCAATGGTATCTATGTCACGTGTGCCAGGAATCCGTTTTAATTCAGTTTCTAAGGCATGCGCAATTTGCGTTAATTCGAGCGCACCAGCGGATGGTTTCTCTGTCCAAAGAGTTAACGAAACGACAGGGACATCGTCAATACTTTTTGGTTTAACAAGCACCGGACCAATACCTAGATTAGCTGGCCGCCAATCGTTATTAGAATGCACTGCGTTGTACAATCGTACCAATGCCTCTGTTCTCGGAATACCAACCTCAAACTGCACGGTCAACACCGCCATTCCAGGGCGCGAGATAGAAAATATATGCTCAACATCACCTATTTCAGCGAGTACTTGTTCCATGGGTGTTGTGACTAAACTTGCCACATCTTTTGCTGACGCACCGGCAAAAGGGATAAAAACATTGGCCATGGTGACGTCAATTTGCGGCTCCTCTTCACGCGGCGTTACCAGTGCTGCGAAGACACCCAATATCAAGCCGAACAGTGCTAACAAAGCGGTCAACTGTGAGCGCGATGCGCCTAGCGCAATTGCTCCTGAAAAATTAGATTGAGTGCTCAAAGTTTTGCCTCAATTTTGGCTGCATGTCCAGTCGTTAGCTCACTGGCCGCAGCAACTGGATCGACAGCAACAATCTCACCATCACGAAGCCCCGCTAGCACCTCCAGTTGATCAGCAAACACCGCACCTGGTCGAATTTGTCGCAGCTGTGGCTTGCCCTCTTTGATGACATAAACACCCGTAACTTCTGAACGATAAACAACGCTATCAAGTGGGATCAATAAGCGCTGAGTTTCGCCAATCTTAAACAGCACCTTAACAAATTCACCCGGACGAAATTGATTGGCTTGTTGTGATAACTCTAAGCGAACACGAACGGTACTGGTAGCTGAATCTGCAGTGGGGTATAAGATTAATTTAGTAGGCACTATCGCATCGGTGATCGTATTGCCAGTTGCAGGTACGACGCTCGCAATGCCTAATTCACGTACTTTCTCAGCAATATTTTGCGGTAAGTCGACTTCAACTCTCAGTGCATTGGGATCATAGCCTGACATTAACACCGTTCCTGGCTGAACGAGTTCACCAGGCTCAACAAAGCGCGCACTAACGATACCAGAATAAGGCGCTCTAACAGCGGTGTAAGATAATTCTTCTTTAGCGGTATTGATCGCGGCTTGCGCACTATCGACTTTTGCAGTGGCCGCACTTACCCGCGCGTTTGCTTTGTCCATTTCTGTTTTGGCAATAAACTCTCTAGCATACAGATCTTTAATTCTATTGAACTCTAATATCTCAGCTGCAAAATTAGATTTTGCCTCGGCAAAGTTTGCCTCTGCTTGCGACAGGCCGGCCCTTTGTTCAGTGCTAGTAATCGTCAGAATGACAGCGCCGGGGACGACTGTATCACCAATGTCTGCATTGATTTCTTCAATTCGTCCGCGTGTTTCAGCAGAAATTGTTGCTTGATTAACCGCCTGTATTCGGCCATCAAAGCTTCGCTGTTCTGGCATCGTTTGAAAATTAGCAGTGACTGACACTAGTTCCGCATTTGCGGAGCAAGACAAACACAACACCGAAAATAAAATAGCTGCTGCAGCTAATTTGCCCTTCATCAAACTCTCCTTATCTCGGTTCAAATGTTTTTTTAAGAACCCAATTGCCAAGTGCTATTTACTAAAGGCAGGAATTGCTATGACCACCTCAGTCTGATAGAGCGCTTCGATGCTGTCTGTACGGAAGTTAACTGAAGCGCCATAGCATGTTACTCCTTAATCTAACCATGCTTCTATTTTTTTTCTATCCGGAATTGAGCCTGAATGCATTAGCTTATTATTAACAACCACTGCAGGCGTGCTCATAACGCCATATTTAAGCATGATTTCGGGTGCGGATTCTTTAGTAACATGTACCGGAATCTTATACTCATCAGCAATTTTCTGAATAAGCTCAGCGGTTTTCACGCATTTAGTGCATCCACTGCCAAGTACTTTAATATCTTTCATGACTTCCCCTTATAACGCGTAGATTATATTAATTAACCATCCAACTAGCGTGAATGACATCAGTAAAAGTGTAAAAATAATAGCGAGCAACTTCCACGTCATTACCTGCTTCAACAAAATGAATTCTGGAAAACTTGCGGCAACAGTGCTCATGCAAAATGCCAGTGTTGTCCCAAGAGGTAAGCCCTTTACAATTAAACTTTCCATAATGGGGATAACGCCAGTTGCATTTGAATAGAGCGGAATGCCTGCTAAAACCGCCATCGGCACAGACCACCATTGGCCACTCCCTAAATTTTCTTCAAACCACGATTCAGGCACAAAACCATGCAACGCCGCGCCTAGTCCCACGCCAACAAAAACCCAGATCCAAATACGACTCAAAATATCCAATAACTCTACTTTGGCAAAGTCATGTCGCTCCTTAAGGGAAAGTTTAACTGTAGAGTTTTGCTCACCATCGGGTAGTGCTGCTGTTTGATATGCCTTAAGCGCGAAGGGTTGTAATAGTTTTTCAGCATGAATGAGATCAAGGAATATACCGCCGGCTATTCCTATCGACATGCCCACTACTACATAGACTAAGGTTATTTCCCACCCTACCAAACTCAACAGCAGTAATACCGCAACTTCATTAATAAGCGGCGAAGTTAACAGAAATGACATTGTTATGCCGACAGGAATGCCAGCCGAGGTAAAGCCAAGAAAAACCGGAATACTTGAGCACGAGCAAAACGGCGTTATTGCTCCGAACGTTGACCCCATGAGATAGCCAAAAAACTTGTTATTTTTAGCTAAATAATCTCGCACTCTCTCAATATTGAGAGATGCGCGAATGAGCGCAATGACATAAATCATTAAAACGATGAGAAAAAATATCTTGGTCGTGTCTTCAATAAAGAAGTGGAGCGCATCTGCGAGCTTCGTGCCAGGATCTAAAGCAAATAGAGAGTAGACCAACCAGTCAGCTAGTTTGGTGAAGATTGAGAGCATGATATTTAGCGCATTTTTTGATTAGGCTTGTAACAAGATAGTGGATTTTCAAAAGGTAAACGTTGCTCTGCGTCAATAAAGCGGAATAATTTTGAAACTCGCGATTAGAGCTTAGAACAGAAGTCGATTAGTAAAAGGAGTATTTTGTGCTCTGAATTCGTCTGCTTCGGGCAGTTAGGAGACTGTCGTAAACATAGATTAAAGAGTGGCTCAGATCAGTAAGGAGACGTAGATGTTTTTAAATTACTTCCCGTATAAGCAAGAAGCAGAAGTTGTTTTATCCAATAATTAACAGCGAGCTTAAAGCATGTACCCGTTCTTCGAAAGTAATTGAATAACTCGTTAAGTCCAAGTGTTTGAATATTTGGGAGAGGTTTTTTATGAAAAAATTGTACTTTTTACGTCAGTTGTTTTTTGTGTTTTTCACCCCAATTCCTCTATTTTAGGAGCATGGCGCAAATCAATAGCAATTAATCACAATATATTTCGTTTATAAATCATTGACGTAAGCGATTTTCCATCAGATACTCTGAAACGTGTAAAAGGAGCTACAGATACTCTGTGGCATGCATAAGGGACTACTAGTGAATATAGCTAAACTAATTCTTGCTTTTTTATTTATAACTTTTTTATCAGGTTGTGGTGGAGGTTCCGGCGATTCCTCTTCCAGTCCAACGCCGACTCCTACGACTCCAACAAATCGAGCACCTGTGATTAGCTTACAACAAAGCGCTTTCACGCTTCCTGAGAACACGGTTGGCACTTTTGGGATTCAAATTTCTGATGCTGATGGTGATACCGTAACCGTAACTGTAAATGCTATCGATATTGTTGCCAATTATTCCGAATCAGAGAGTGCAATAATTGTAGAAGCGCCTAACGTAGCTGCAGAGCAAATTTTTGCGGTAAACGTGACAGCAACTGATGATAAAGGCGCGTCTACATCGCAACAAATTAACGTTACTGTACAGAACGTAAATATAAAACCAGAGATATTATTGGACTCTACATCTTTGTCGATAGCAGAGAAGACCAGTAGAAGCGTTGGAATTCAAATCTCTGACGCTGATGGTGATGAGGTCAGCGTGACTATCGATGCAAGCGATATTACTGTGAACTATTCAGAAACGAATAGCGCCATTATTATTGAGGCACCTGAAGTAACCGAGGAGCAAGTATTTTCTATAATCATAATAGCTACCGACGTTAATGGAGGAACAGATGAAGCTGAGTTATTGGTCACTGTAACAAAAAATGACCCTCCGTCTGTCAGGTTTACTGATACTGCAGAATATCAAATCGTAGAGAGAACTTTTTTTACAATGCCATTTGAAGTTAGTGATCCAGATACATCCATTACTGATTTGATTTTGGATGCTGTTTTAGAACCTAATTTTATGACCAATCAAGAACCTGTAGGTTTTGAAACTACAATTGATGTTGAAAATAAAATACTAAGAATAGATGTTGGAAGACCTGAAATTATAGGTGTGGATGATAATAATAACTATATACCTGCGGATTACACATTAACCTTAAATGTTTCAGATGGCGTTAATTTAACCAGTGCAAGCTTTGTTTTTGACGTTATTGGTACAAATGAACTTTTACTGCTTGAATTAGAAAGTCCTAGTGTTTTTATAGTTCAAGGTAATCAAAAAAACGTTAGCTATAATATGACAGGCGCTCTAGATGGATACAGAGTTTTAGATTTTTATTATCTTAATGAACCCGATTTAGAAGATAATAGACTTGATTTTTCTATAGATATTGAAACTCAAACTATTACTGTTATAGCTAAACCTGGTTCTTTTAGGTCTGATGGTAATAATTCAATAGCGTTACGATTAGAGTATGCTGAAAATGACGTTTTAGGTAAAAGCTATACAAAAACGTTTACAGTAAATATTAGAGAAGCTATTTCTCAGAATGAAATTAACATTGAAGACAAAATTAATACTTTATATAAAATAACCTCTCTTGGTTCGGAATATGAAGAAGTAGCGTATTTTGTTAATAGTTATTTATATTTGAGCAACCGCATAGACAACAATGAGTATGAAATAAATAAAGAAAATATATTTCTTAAAAGAGAAATTTGGTATGCCGGTGGATTTGGTCTTGTAGAACTATTGAGAGAGAAATTAGCTCTTAGTGACGAGTTATCTGTTGATGCAGAGTATCAAAAAGCATTTAATTCTATTGAACGAGAGATTGCTAGAATTGACCAATTACAATTATTTTTAATCGTTGAAGTGCTTAATAATTTGATTTCGCAAGACCCCAATAATTTATTTCCTATATTTTTAGAGGAAGATTTTTTTGATTTAAACGCTGAATATCCTTCAAGATTTGTGGGTAATAGTAAATATGGTTCTTATAATACTGAAGGCATTTGGAATTTTAATGAAGAATATCAGATCATTGAACCAGTAATAAGGAAGCTTCAGGGCCGCATTAATCGGAATTAGAAATGGGACGCAGATGCCTCCCGTAAAAATACATGTTAAACAAAACCTAAAACGGCTTTGCAACTAAACCAACATAACGTGTTCATTTATTAATTAGCGCATTGGAGCGACACCCACAGTAGTGCGCGCAAGTTTTATTGTTATGACGTTGCATGGTGCGGTAACCACTTGAAATCAAAGGATTTGAAAAATGAATAAATTAGCTATAGCTTTAACGTTAACAACTGTAGCGTTAAGTAACCTCGTCGCTTTTAGCGCTTATGCTGAAAAACAAACCGCTAAACTCGTTGATAAGATGAGCGTAAATCAATTCACATTAAAAAATGCCCATAAAATAATTATTGTTAAGTGGAAGGATAGTTCAATTCATAGCAACTTAACTATGGTTCCTGAATTGGAATTAAAATCATCCCCAAAATATATGGCTAAGTCTATTAGCCGTTCATCACTGAATCTTCCTGAAGTGTTAAATAGAGATCTTGGGCTTGAATCTATTGAACAAGTTTATAGTAAAACTGGAATTCAATTGAAGCATTTGAGAACAATGTCCTTAAATAATGATGTATTTATGGCTAAAACATCCTTATCCGAAGAACAACTTATTGATAAGTTGATGTCCACTGGTCAATTTGCGTTAGTTAACATTAATAAAAAAATTGAAGTAAATAGTGCAACTAGTAAGCCTTTACAAAAAAGAGTTACAAATACTTCATTAGATAAAAATGCGTTTAATGATCCTGCTTATTTACTTTCTTTATACTTAGATGAACAAGTTGAAGGTCTCATGGGTGCTCATTCTTTTTTAAAGGCTGGAGATTTTGCTAAGGAAAATAATAATTTGGGTAGAAAAGTTCGTATTGGTATAATTGATACAGGTTTTTGGGAACATGCTGATGTAGATTACTCTGCTGATGAAGGTTATGATTTTGTTTCAAATTTTGATTTTCGTGGATACGGAGACTGCACATCTTCAGATTCAACCAAGAGTGGAGATGATGCAACTTGTTCTCAAGAAAATTTTGTTGAAGATACAAGAGATTCAGATCCTACTGATAAAAGCTGGTTTTTCCCTTATGATTCTAATGGAAATGTCACAGGTGATGGTTCTGTATGTGTTCAAGGGCATGGTTTAAGTGTTGCATCTACTATTGCAACAGTAAGAAACAATAGTAAAGGTGTAGTTGGTGCTATTGATAGTAATGATGTAACTCTTATTCCAATTAGAACTTTAGGATGTGATGGTGGATGGGCTTCAGATTCAGCAGATGCAATTGTTTGGGCTTCAGGTGGTGCTGTACCTGGAGTTGAAAATATTAATGAGCCTGTTGATATTATTAACTTATCTTTAGGTGGTGGCGGTATTTGTAATCAGAATTCTGAATATTTTGATGCTGTTGAATTTGCTATTTCACAAGGTGTCGTAGTGGTTGCCTCTGCTGGAAATGGAAACATTGATATGACTGATTTTGCACCTGCATCTTGTGAGGGAGTTCTAGCTGTTGGTTCTAATACAATACTTGGTGAAAAATCATTGTTTAGTAATTACGGTGAAGATTTAGATGTTACATTTTTTGGCAATGATGTAAATGTTGCTTATGTTAACACTGGTATTTATATTAATCCTGAAAACAGTTCTTTTTGTAATCTTGATGAAGGTACACCTAGTAATGATAGCTGTTATTCAAGTGTAAGTGGAACAAGCTTTTCTGCACCACTAGCATCAGCGGCACTTGCAATGATGAAAATGGTTCACTCTGGTATGTCTGAAAGTGAATTGAGAGCGTTAGTTTCTTTAAGTGCTGGCAAGTATGATTTTAATAGATTAGGCAATCAAACAATTAGAAGCTCTTTAATGCCTAATGCCGGCAATGGAAACGTTGTTAATGCGTTAAATATGGATCTAGATTTAAGCACTGTAGAAAACATTAAAGCAGAGCATAATTTTAAGAATTTTGAAGGTGCAACAGACGAACTTTATCTATCTAGTTTAAGCAATATAGCATCTAAAGAAGCTGTTTGTGCAACGTACAGCTTCACTTGGGGTAATTATAAGAGTCCAATTGACAGTGTTGAATACTTTTTATTCGGTAGCAATTCAAGTGATGAAGTAATGGATTTTAATAATTCTTCATTACTAAGTTCAGGCGTTGAGGCTACTGATATGACATTCAATATTATAGATTTCAACCGAGTTGGTATAGTTAGCTATGTTAATGGACAAGCTGGAGAAATATTCGAGGTAGATTTAAGTAGAGCATCCAGGCCGACATTCTGTATATAAATAAAACGAGTAAGCACCATGTCCCAAGCCTCGGGTACTTTTGAGGCTTTGTGGTTTTAAGTTTAGGGGACAGAATCGCTACTAGTTTTCTAGATATCGCTTAGTTTTTGAAGTTTCTCCAATATGGGTAAGACTGATTAGCCTTAAGTCGAATAACGAAAAGTTAAATGTTCTGATAAGTACACAGTTGTTGTACATGATGTAAATTGTTAACGGCAGCTACCGGCACAGACTCTCCGTACATTCTCATTGTCGAACGGCCCCTATTGCCGTGAACTTGTCATACGACTTAGCCAATACGCAGGGCCGTTGCCCCCTCAAAACATCCATAGAATAGTATGGGTTAACAGCGAGCTACTCAGCCCTTAACACTTCAGCGGGGCTTTTGCCTGCTGCTATGAAAACGATGCACGTAACAGTTGACCAAGTAACAGCTAGCACTAACGATGTAGCGCTCAAATACATCCAAATAGCTTGGTTTATCTGTGTATTGAACTCTTGCAACCATTGACTCATGAGAAAATACGTTATTGGCCATGCAAGTAATGCGCTTATCAAAACCAATAAAACAAACTCTTTGGCCACTAAATTAATGATACTTATAGGTGTCGCACCTAGTACCTTTCTCAGTGCGATTTCCCTTCGTTTTTGATGGATGGTAAATGACGCCAGCCCAAATATTCCTATACAAGCAATAACAATTGCAAGCACTCCAAATAGACTGACAATTTTCAACACCCGCTTGTCAGCATTAAGATTGTTTTGAATAGCATCACTAACAAGGCTGATACGTGGCTCGAACATCTCCAATTCATTTGCAAGAATATTTTGAAGCTTGTTGGTAATTTGCGCTTGCTTAAGTATCGACAAATCTGACTCAATATTGACAATCACATTTGTATCTGTATTGAGAGAGAATCCACATATAAATAAGACTTGTGAATAGCTCTCTCTGTTGTTGCCTAATATGATGTCGTCCACCACACCCACTACCAGAAGGCTTAAGCCATCGCGCAAAAAAGTCTGTCCAATAGCGTCTTGGGGAGTCTTATATCCGGCCAATAATGCGAGCGACTTTGTGATGATGATGCTAGCTTGCGCACTATCGTCACTTGCTTGAAACCAATCACTTGCGTAGTTAACGTTAAACTCTCTGCCCGCAAGCAAATTCAAACCTAAATTTTTGACAGGTTGATAGCCTGTGCCGATAGCGGGGATGTAGCTTTCTGATTGGGTCCCATTTGGGAATAACAGCTCAAAGCTATATAAGAAACCGTCAGTCAATTTTGTATCTATTGGCATTGCTGACATCACGCCATCTTCGCGCTCTATGCGTTCTAAAACTGAACTAACCCCCTTTGTAAAGACAGCTGATTGCTCAAGCCCTTCAACCATAATGGAGGATTTTGTATCAAAACCCGTGTCTAGGTCTTCCAGTGCCTTTAATTGAGTATTGAAGATTAATATTGAAGTCACTAAGCCAATAGATATTGCAGCTTGAAAAACTAATAAACTCTTTCGAATATATATGGCTGTTCTGCCATGTACGAGCTCTCCTGAAAGTGTTCTATGCGCAGAAAAAGAAGAAAGAAACACAGCAGGATATGTACCGGCAAATAAAGTGATTAGGACACTAAAACTAAAAAGTAGGAAAACTTCAAAAGGGCCGTAGCTTATAGGCAATTTGCGCTGTAGGAGCGTCTCTACAAATGGCATACTCAAATCGATGAAAATACATGCTACAAAAAGCGCTACCACGGTCAGCAGCCAAGCTTCTAATAGATATTGAAAAATGAGTTGTGATTGACTTGCCCCCAGTGTTTTACGTATACCAGCCTCTTTTGCCCTTCTCGCTACTTGCGCAATACTCATATTGACGAAGTTAATGCAAGAAACCGCAACCAGCAGGCCGCTTAATAAAAAACAAAGTAAAACCGTTTCCCATGAGCCACCTAGTTTTAAGTCTGAAATATGGTGAAGATGGATATCTTTAATCGGAGTTAGTTTTACTTTAAGGCGGTCAATCTCATCACCTATTGTGTAAGCGTGTGATAGGGATAACTCCAATGCATTCAAATCAACATTGCTGGCAAGGCGCACATAGACGTAATGCATATGTGTTCGTAAATCACTTATATAACTGTCGTTATAAGTCAAGCTAGTGAAAGCAAAGTGAGTGTTTTCGGGTAAATCCTCAAACACAGCCGCTACTGTATAAACACCTTTTTGCGTATTGAGCACTTTACCCAACGCCCTATCTTGACCAAAAATACGCGTTGCCTCTTTTTGGCTAAGCGCTAACTGCCATGGCTGATCCAATGCTTCGCGGATGTCACCATCTACGATCTTAAGCTTGATGAAGCTTTCGATGTTTTCAGTAGCAACAAACAATGACGCTAATTGAAAACTGTTTCCACCATAATTTACATTAGTTAAGCTAGAGTCTATGTCTGAAGCTCTTACCAGCCCAAAAACATCCTCAACGCCAGAGCGAGTTTTAAATTTTTGGGAGCGATTTAGGTTAGCGCTCGGCTGCACGTCAAAGCCAAAACTGGAAAAATCCAAGTCCACTCGATAAGTAGTATCGACGTTTGGTTGCCATTTGTCGTAGGACAATTCATGTTGAACAAACAAACCAACAACTAGCGCAGCAGACAAACCCAACGCTAAACCAAAGATGTTAAGAATACTATGACGCTTGTGATTAAGATTGGCGCGATAAGCAATTTTAAGGTAGTGATTAAACATTTTCATTCACCAATGGTGTATTCAAATCATTGCTTCTATCCCAAATAAGCTGCCCATCCATCATTCGCAAGACTCGGTCAGCGAAGTTACCCTCTTTTTCAGAATGCGTCACCATAATCACAGTTGTGCCGCTTTTGTTAAGCTCTTTTAGGAGCAACATGACTTCTTCGCCGTTTTTAGAATCTAAATTGCCTGTAGGTTCGTCAGCGAGAATAAGTTTTGGATTTATGATAAGCGCACGCGCAATTGCAACACGTTGCTGCTGACCGCCCGAAAGCTGATGAGGCATATGATAGGCTCGATGATCTATTGCGACGCGCTTTAAGATTTTGTCCAGCCGAAGAGCACGTTCTTTCTTTGATATTTTCAAATACTGCAAGGGTAACTCTACGTTCTCAGATACGTTCAATTCATTGATCAAATTAAAGTTTTGAAATATGAAACCTAACGAAGCTTTACGGATAGAGGCAAGCTCTTTTTCAGAATGGCGGGAGATGTCTGCGTCTTCGAATTCGTATGTCCCTGATGAAGGAGAATCAAGCATGCCAAGAATCGACAACAGAGTGGATTTTCCGCAACCAGAAGGCCCCATGATAGCAATAAACTCCCCCTGCTTGATGGTAAAGCTAACATTGCTCAACGCACTTGTTTCGATATCTCCAGTCCGGAATATCCGTGACACGTTTTTGAGGTTTATCATTTTTGACATAACAACGACTTCCGTTTTATTTAATTTTTAAAGTTTGTGCATTATCGAATGACGAGTAACTAGAAATGATGACTTGTTCGCCTGCGTCTAAGCCATCCAGCACCTGATAATAATCTCGATTCTTTTTACCCAAGCGAATGTTTCGACGCTCAGCTGTATTGCCATCAGCTTGCAAAACAAACACCCAATTGCCGCCGCTAGTCGAAAAAAAAGCCCCTCTTGGAAGTAAAAAGGCATTTTGATCATCATCACTCAAAACAATTACCACATTAAGGGATTGACCTCGCTTGATAGATTGTGATGACTGCGGCAATTCAGCTTCCAATGAAAACTGAGCATTTTCAACTTGGCTATCTATCTTAGATACAGTGATACCATGAGTCTTTTCATTAATCTGAACTCGTGCCTGCATACCAACCGATACTTGGTTTAAATAAAATTCGTCTAGCATAATTCTGAGCTTATATTGGTCTGGAATATCTACTTGGCCTAGCCTATCTCCGCTATTCTTCGACTCACCTAGCTCTAGATTGAACTCACTGAGGTATCCTGTAACAGGACTCTTAACCGTTAATTTGTTTAAGTTTGCTCGTGCGTACGCCAAATTCCTATTCAACATTGCTGCGCTGTCCTCAAGTTGCGTCAGTTGAACGTTGCGAATACTACTCTCCTGTGCTTGTCTTTCTAAGTTCAACACCTTGCGGGCCTTAAAATAGTGCAAATCGGCGTTTATTGCCTCTACAGTATCTTTGGCAATTGTGTTACTGCTCGCCAGCACTGAAGCTTGTTTGAATCTTCTTTCAAGGTGGGATATTTCCAACTCAATTTCGAGTAAATCACGGCTAAGATTAAGCCTGTTGGTCTCAATGCTCATTTGCGTATTTCTCAGAAAATTTAGCTGCTCAGTAACTTGGGCTTCACGACTCATCACATCTAATTGTAAACTTGTGTTTGTAAACCTCGCCAATGGCTGGCCTTTTTCAACAAAGGCGCCTTGTGAGACCATTTTCTCTTCAACGATGCCACCTGTCTCAGTGTTTAAAAACACAGTTGTGTTTGCCTCTACAAATCCCCGTGTATTGAGTAAATCTGAAAAGGTACCCGTTTCGACCTTACTTATAGTGAGCTGTGAAAAATCCACTTTGACTACATTACTTCCGGCCAAGTTGGCAAAACTAAAAAGAACAAAAACAAAGGTAACAAAAAGTAGAATGCCTAAAAGCTTTGCGTATCGTTCAATTAAGATTCGAATCTTCGATTTTGATATTTTTCTGTCCAAAACATACTTCAATAATTTACATACCTGTATGCGCTGTTATCAAAATTAATGCCAAATATTTTCACTAATAAATACATGTAGTTATGAATTTTAAACATGTACATATTCGGACACTGTCCATTTATAGTATTATTTAGTGTCCAATAATGGACATTCTAAAGTATTTTGGTAAGGTAACCGTAATCCTCTAATGACGTTTAGTGAACAAAGCAATGACAAACAGATATGCCGGCAATGTGCTTATTGTTGATGACAATTTAGACGTGTTAACTGCAACTCGATTACTTTTAAAAAAGCATTATACAGGTGTTATTTGCTGCGATGATCCTTCTCAAGTGTGCAAGTTGATCTCACAAAACGATATTGATTTAGTTCTGTTGGATATGAATTTCCGACAAGATTCAATATCGGGGCAAGAAGGGTTTTCGATACTACATGAAGTGACTGAAACGTTTCCTGAAGTGGTGGTGGTCATGATGACTGCCTATGCAGATATTCAATTGGCGATTAGTGCTATTCAAGCAGGCGCAATTAATTTTATTGCTAAACCTTGGCAGAATGCCGAACTACTAGGCATGGTTGCCAGTGCATTTAAACATGTCGAAACACGACAGCAAGTGACGCAGTTAAATAGAAGAAACACCGCATTAAATCAGCTAAATCAAGGTAGCGACGCGCCTATAATAGGGCGAAGCGGCACCATGAAAACTATTTTAGCAACTGTCGAAAAAGCAGCTAAAACAAATGCAAACGTACTCATCCTCGGTGAGAGTGGCACTGGGAAAGAACTGATTGCACGTGCTATCCACCTATCTAGCCAAAGAGCTGATGAAGCGTTCGTCAATCTTGATATGGGAGCAATTAGCACAGAGCTGTTCGAAAGTGAGTTGTTTGGTCATAGAAAAGGTGCTTTTACAAACGCTAATAGAGACCGTGTGGGCCGTTTTGAGTTAGCCGACAAAGGGACTTTATTTTTAGATGAGCTTGGAAACTTACCCTTGCAGGAACAGGCAAAGTTACTAAGTGCATTGCAAAATCGCGAAATCATGCCTGTTGGTGCCAATAAAACAATTCAAATTGATATCAGACTCATAGCCGCGACCAATAGCGATCTGCATCATGCAGTGAATGTAGGAGAGTTCCGCCAAGATTTACTATATCGCTTAAATACAATTGAAATTACCTTGCCGCCTTTGCGTGAAAGAAAACAAGATATTCCTCTTTTAGTCGAACATTACTTGCAACATTACAATACAAAGTATAAACGCTTTCTGGAAGTGAGTGACCGTGACATTGATAACCTCTGTGAATATAAATGGCCGGGCAACGTAAGAGAGTTAGCCCATTCAATCGAAAGAGCGGTAATTTTATCAGAAGGCAAATACCTTGATATTGCCAGTGTTTTAAACAATTCAACAAAATTATCAACGCAACCAAAAAGTGCAGAGGAGACCGTTGCCGAGTTTAATTTAGAAACCGTTGAAAATCAGACAATTCTATCTGCTCTAACATTCTTTCAAGGTAATGTTAGCAAAACCTCTAAAGCGCTTGGGATCACCAGAGGTGCGTTGTATCGAAGGCTCGAAAAGTATGGGATCAAACAATGAACCAGATAAAGCTTTGTTTTGCAATTGCAGGTGTTGTGCTCTTGAGTATGAGTTTGGGAGTCTCGATATTTCGAAGTGGCATATCTTCAACGAGTATACTAATTGCGTTGGCATTATCATTGGTTATTGCATGGTTTATCTCACAGCAAAAGAAAGCGAGTAGAGAACCTTTAATGGTACTAAAAGCGATTGCCAACGGGGATACAAGCCTAGGGCTAACTCAAACACACCCTTTGAGAAATCAGCTCATTGAAGTATCAGCGAAGCTCAAATCTGTTAGGTTAGATGCAGTTGAGCAAGCCAATTATTTCCAAGTTCTAATTCAGCAAATAAATGTAGGAGTCATCGTTGTTAATGATAGCGGCATAATTAAGCAACAAAATTCAGCGGCTATTCGCTTAGTAGGTGAAAAACTAGGACATATACAAGCATTTCATCCATTTTACGGCTACTACAGAAAAGCACTTTTTGAGCCTAGCTCCAAGTTATCTCGAATCACCTTACCTTGGCAAAAAAATGAGCACCAAGACATATTTTCTGTGTCCATAATTAAGCTTGAACTTAACGGTAAAATCCTAGTTTCTATAACCTTTCAATCAATTTACGAAGAGTTAAAATTAAAAGAACAAGAAGCGTTCAAGCAACTTACCCAAGTACTTACTCACGAAGTGGCAAATTCAATACTTCCTCTTTCATCTCTAGCGGAGACTGCATTAGATAGGCTACCGCATGAACTTGAATTTGAATGTGATGATGACAAAGATGATTTAGCAGTGGCACTATCAGCGATATCGAGTAGAGCGATTCATCTTAATCAGTTCATTACTCGCTTTCGAACCTTTAGCGGATTGCCACCGCCTAATCGAAAGCCCTGCCACCTACATGATTTAACTGACAACGTTTACCAATTAATGCGGCAAAGCATTCTAGATAACGAGATAACATTCAATAACAAAGTAGTTTACTCTCAACTACTGATGGTTGATAGAAGTCAAATTGAGCAAGTATTAATAAACCTTATTACTAATGCGCTTGAGGCGATCTCGCTTATAGATGCGCATGATGATATTGAACAAATAAAGCAAATTACATTGGAGTCTGGTCACCTTTCAGATGGGCGAGCATATATAGATTTAAAAGACAGCGGTACTGGTATATCAGCGTCAGCCATTGCAAACATATTTGTACCGTTTTTTACTACAAAATCCAATGGTTCAGGAATAGGACTGGCGCTAGCGAAGACAATCATGGTTCAGCATGGCGGCGACCTTATTTATATAACTAGCGAGGAGCGAGCAAATAAATCAGCCCCATCAAATGGTGCTTGCTTTCGTTTGCTCTTCTAATTGATAAGACACAATAGCTTCTGATTCGAAGAAAAATCTACGGCCGTTAGGACTTTACATTCGTTCATCGAAGGTATTATGAGTTACCGCTAACCGCTCCAAGCAGTCAAAAATAATTGATGGAATGAAAATTCGACATTGTTTTATTCAGTTATGTAGGACCTCCTGAAATCATGAGTACTCGACTGTCCGCTATGGTCGAAAACAGGAGTGCTACAGCCATTTTTTTCAAGCCACAGTTTCTTCCATAAAAGCACAAAATTCTCACACAAATATTAACGACGTACGTCTCCTTTTGCCGTGGAAGGGCCAGTGAGGTAAGCAAGGCTCAATGACCGGTCTAGTGTATCACAAACAAAATTCATGAAGTGATTCCTAACCGAGGGAATAGCAGTCAATTACAAATAGAACTTAAACTGAGTCTATCGTAAATTTATTAATCAAAGCCAAACGTCAGTATCTTGACCGCCAATAATAGCCATAATCTCAATTGTGTCTTGATTTATTCGATAGTAAATAACATCCGAACGATGTGGACAGCGTTTATAACCTAGTCGAATATTGTCAACAGACTGATATATTAAAGGCGATTCTGCAATCTTGATAAAGGCTTCGAAAAAGCTGTGAAAATATTCATCCGCTAGGTTTTCTCCAAACTCCTTGTATCCATATTCATAGATTCTGCGCAAATCTTCTTTTGCTTCTTCCGTTAAGCGGTATTTGAGCATTTACTTTCTTAGACCCGTTTTAAATTCAGCAAGAATTTCATCGGGTGACTGTAAAACGAAGTTACTTTTTTCTGCTTTTGATAACTTCTCATTTATAAACTCGGCTCGCCTTGCGCGTCTTATTAAATCATTGATCAACTCGCTCTTATTCGCATAATCCCCAATCTTTTCAATATGAGCGTTAAGCCAACTGTTATTTTTTTCTGTCAATGTGACACTTTGTCTAGGCATGTTATTCTCCATATGTATCTGGTGCGATATTACACCAGGCATATTCAGTTCGCAACAAATGACAGCTTTAAGGATTTATTTTTAAGAATTATGAAATGACCGGTTATCGTAGGCACAGCAGTCATATTGATTGAAACACTGACTGTCGGCTTCATGCAAAAGCGCCAGTTCAAGGATTGATGTTCCTAGGTCCGCTTCACATTCTACCCGTACAGTTTTGAATGGCGTACGACGGCTTTGGCCGTCATGAAGACCGAGTTGAGCAACCTAGCGATTCCATTTGATTCATCAACGATTAGGTAGTAAATCAATCTCACGCTTTGTGTAAAAATAGGCCACAAGAGCACTAAGGATAACCACAATCACAATCGTATAAAACATTGATATCATGGGAAAATCATACACCATAATCAACACATAATTAATCGATCCAGGAATGACAAGCTGACGCGCAATTCCCAAATATAAGGGAAACATAGGCTTTTGAATGGCCTGCAGAACCGCGACGCTTTGAAACAGTACTACATAAGCATAAAACGCTAATGTATCAATTCGAAGGTAGGTTATGCCCGTGCTTTTGATGCTCTCGCTATCGGTAAATAAGCCAACGGTAAAGGGGGATAAAAACCACATCAACGGAATGGATAACGCCGCCATCGCCAGCCCAATCAGTAAACTTTTTTGAAAGGCATCTACGATGCGTTCGTTTTTGCCCGCCCCCATATTTTGACCTACGATAGCCATAACAGCGCTATTTAGGCCCAGCGCAGGCAACAAAAGTACTTGCTCAAGACGCAAACCAACGGTGTAACCCGCAACATGTTCACTGCGAAATTGACCTATTAAGGCCACTGTAATGAAGCTACCCAAGACAATAGTCAACATATTAAAACTTGCTGGGAGCACTTGCCTCAACAAAGCCTTATGCCGTTGCCAATTAAATCTGGGCCTGATACGTATCTCTAAGCGCTTAGCTAACACCCGCAACAAATAAAAAGCCGTCGCAAACTTTATCACAACAGTTGCCAAGGCAATGCCACTGACACCTAGACCTAGGGCAAAAGTAAAAAACGGATTTAAGATAAAGTTAGCAAAAAAACCGATGACCAAAGCGTTGCGATTTGATTTGGTATCACCAAGCGCCATCAAAGCACCTGCAGCACCAAACGATAAGATAAAGCCAACAGAGCCGGCCAACGTTACCCACAAATACTCCATCGCCAAAGGTTCGATATGAGCTTCGGCACCAAGTAAAACCACCAAAGGTTGAGCGGTAAAATAACCAATAGCAAATGATATCGCACTAAAGCCAATGGCCATACCGCAGACATTATTCACCCAGTCTTTTACTCCGCTCGTGTCGTTTCGTCCAGCGCCAGGAGCAATCATGGCTGAAGCACCTGACTGGATCCCAATACCAATCGACAAGAGTAAGAAAAATACGCTTGAGGCAATCGACATACCGGCTAGCGCATCGGCCGACAAATAACCCGCAAACCAAATGTCAGTTAGATTGTATAACGTGTTAAACAACATGCCCATTGACGCAGGTATAGCTAGTCGGACCATATGCGATAAAATCGAACCACTGGTAAGAGAGGGGTCAGAAGACCTCGTTTTAAGCGCTGGTGTCGCTGGTTTGATGGCAAAATTCCTTAGTAGACAATGTTAATGAGAGTAAAAAGGCGATACTCGTTCCAATGATATATGAGATGAACAGACTGTTATTCAGTAGACTTAAGTGTTTGCAAGATAAAGCAATCTTGGATCTGCTTGCTGCTACAAGAGGTGAACAGCGAAGAGAGTGTTTGCTCTAACTGATTAAGGTCTTGCTGCATTTGCCGGACTCTTGCAAGCTGCTCGGCGATAATAGTGTCGACTGTCGAACAAGAGGCTTGCGGATTATGCTGAACCATCACTAACTGCTTTATATCTTTAATAGGTATATTTAGCTCACGACAACGCTTAATGAATATCAACGTTTCTAAATCGCTTAACCTGTAATAGCGATAACCATTAGCTTCACGAGTTGGACTGATCAACAAGCCGATACTTTCGTAATAGCGAATTGTTTTGGCTGAAACCTGGGTTGCTTTTGCCAACTCACCTATTTTCATCTTGACCTTCCAGTTGCTGTAAGCTTTATTGTGTAAGTTACCATGCATCAACAGTATTAAACACAAGTTGATCCCGCTACTAGTTAGATAAGACTCTTTTGTAAGATAAGGCAACTCAATGTCAAAAACATCACATGCAACAACCTTGATCCTATTGCTTGGTTTTTATTCAATTTGCCAGTCTGCAGAAATGTCAATTTCAACAGACCCAATGGCGACTGCAGCGCATGCGTCTCAGGAAGATGAACATAGTGATGACGGCGAGGATCACCATGACAGCGTAGAAAAAATCGTTGTACAGGCCACCCGTTCCGGACGAATTGCAGATGACCAACCTATCAGAGTGGAGCTAATAAACCGAGAGGAGATTGAGGAGAAGGCCGCCATGCGACCGGGCAATATTTCTATGTTGTTAGCAGAAACAGGTGGCATTCGTGTACAAACGACATCACCGGCATTGGGCAGCGCCAATATTCGACTGCAGGGTTTATATGGTCGCTACACGCAATTGTTGGCCGATGGTTTACCACTTTATGGCAACCAGGCCGCGTCGATTGGTTTACTGCAAATTCCACCAACAGATCTTGGGCGGGTTGAAATCATTAAGGGCTCAGCCTCATCGTTGTATGGCGGTTCAGCTCTGGGAGGGGTAATCAATCTGGTATCAAGAAAGCCAGGCGATACCTTGAAAGGTGAAACATCACTGAATTTTACAAGCAAAGATGGCCAAGATTTAACGACCTATATCGAAACGCCACTAACTTCTTCATTAAAGGGCTCAATAACTGCGGGAGTGCATCACCAGGCTATTACGGATGTGGATAGCGATGGTTGGATTGATCTTCCAGGTTATGAGCGTTACACCGCGCGTCCAAGGCTTTACTGGCAGGGCGATGATGGTCAAACACTGTATACGACAGTGGGACTAATGTCAGAGCGTCGGGACGGCGGTACTATGTCCGGAGGCACTGTTTCTGATGGCAATCCTTTTGTACAGACACAAGATTCAGAGAGGTTGGATAGTGGCTTGGTTTTTACTATGCCGGTGTTTAACGAACTGACCCTAAATACTCGCGCATCAGCTATGCTGCAAAAGCACGAGCATGGTTTTGGGCTTGTGCTAGAGGAGGACCAACATGAGAGTTATTTGCTGGAATCTAGTCTGACGGGGTATAGCGAAAATACTGATTGGGTAATAGGCGTGGCATACCAATCCGATCAATTTGTGTCTGAGACCTTTCCTCAATTTGATTACTCTTATGAGGTGCCTGGCTTATTTTCACAGTTAGACTATGAGTTAAACGCGGAGATCACGACATCGTTAAGTACTCGTTTAGAAAAACACAGTGAATTTGGTACGCAATTCAGTCCAAGAATATCAATGCTTTATCGACCAGGTGATTTGACCATCAGGGCATCCTATGGCCGCGGCTATTTTGCGCCTACCCCCTTTGTTGAGGAAATTGAAGCCGCTGGGTTGTCTAGACTAGAAACTATCAGTGATATTTCTGAAGAGTCTGCCCAAACTGCCTCACTGGATTTCACCTACACCTATGACAATATCGAAAGTAGCTTAACTTTATTCGGCTCGAATGTTGACAATGTAACGGGCTTGGAAGCCTTCGCATCTAGTGACGTTGGTTTACCGGACCGAGTACGCTTAGTAAATGCTGAAGGTGAGAGTAAAGTACGCGGCTCGGAACTCATGCTGCGTTATTACTGGGGGGATATAAAATTGACCGCCAGCTACCTTTATCTTGATGCCACGGAGTTGACACCAGATATATCGCAGCGCCGGAAGATTGCGCTGACGCCCAAACATTCGGCGGGCTTTGTTGCAATGTGGGAGCAACACGGCAACTTCAGAGCCGGATTTGAAGCATACTATACGGGTAAGCAGCGTTTAAACGATAACCCATTCACGGATTATTCGGAACCATACTGGCATCTTGGTTTGATGGGTGAAATTGCGATCGGAAAATTCAGTTGGTTTATCAACCTTGAAAACTTACTCAATGTTAAACAAACAGATGAGCACCCAATGATTCTCCCAAATCGAGCCCCTAGTGGCCAATGGACAACCGATATCTGGTCTCGCAATGACGGCTTCATCGTCAATGGAGGAGTTCGGTTTAAGTTTGGTGCTTAAGCACTAGTTAAATCTTGCCTGCATCGAGAAAATATAAGAAGGACAGACTGGTTTACTGATGAAAACGGAAATAAGCAGATGGATAGCTGTTACGAAAAAAATTAAAACGGCTGTTACTGTTACATAAGATATTCACTGCGCGTAAAGGCCAAACTCAAAAAAGTTTACCGTTAATGGTTGTTTATTTGTGGTCCCGTTGCAATATACAGTAATAGACATACACTTTTCACCCAAGAACCAAGAGGTAATAATGAAAACAATTGGATACGCAGCGCACTCATCAGATGCTCATATGGTGCCTTACCACTTCGAGCGACGAGCACTTCGAAGCAACGACGTCGCAATTGAAATCCTCTACAGTGGCATTTGTCACTCTGACTTGCACACTGTCAACGGAGACTGGGGCCCGCAAAGTTATCCGCTAGTGCCGGGGCATGAAATTATTGGCCGCGTCTTGGAAGTAGGAGCGGATGTAAAGCATTACAAAGTAGGTGATTCTGTCGCGGTAGGTTGCATGGTCGACAGCTGCAAGCAATGCCGTCAGTGCGATAATCATGAAGAACAATATTGTGAAAATGGTATGACGCCAACTTATGGAGCGCCAGATCGTATCTCGGGTGACATTACTCAAGGTGGTTATTCAAAGCATATTGTGGTGCGTGAAGAATTCGTACTAAGCGTGCCAGAGACACTCGATATGTCGCGAGCAGCACCTATCCTATGCGCAGGTATAACGACTTACTCGCCGTTACGAACGTGGAATGTTACGAAAGGCACCCGTGTGGGTGTTGTGGGGCTTGGTGGTCTTGGTCATATGGGCGTAAAAATCGCTGCGGCAATGGGCGCAGAAGTCACCGTAATTAGCCGTTCCAATGCAAAGGAAAAAGAAGCTAAAAGCAGCGGCGCTACAAGTTTATTAGTTTCAACCGACAAAGAGGCGATGAAAAAAGCGGCTTCATCATTCGATTTAATACTCGATACTGTTCCGGTAAAACACAATGTTGATGCTTACACACGTCTATTGGATGTTGATGGAACCTTGGTGATTGTGGGTCAGATTGGACCGCTTGAAGAGCCAATGACCATTCCACTGGTCACGGGTAGACGCCGTATTGCTGGTTCATTGATTGGCGGCATTAAAGAGACGCAAGAAGTATTAGACTTTTGTGCTGAGCACGACATTCATCCTGAATGTAAGATAATCAACGCCAATGAAATTAATGAAGCTTTTAAACACTTAGCAAAAGGCGATGTCGCACATCGTTTTGTGATTGATATGGCGTCAATGTCCGAATAAACGACATCATTTTGTATTAAGCAGATTATTCAGAGAAACATGGGAGGCACTGAAATTTATTAATAATTCTCAGTGCCTCCAATTCTATCAATGCCAGCGAACCAAGCTTTGGTAGTGACGATATGCCCCATACTTCTTAACTACTTCGGTTTTTAGCTAAGAAGAGAGCACCTGCCAATATTGCCCTTAAACCGAATCCTTAAACATATTACTCGCTAATTCAAAAGCCTTGCTGCTCGCCCAACCAATCTAAACTTACATTCGAACATGCTACTGATCTTGGTTTTTGATTACACGCACGAAAACATAAGAAAAGAAGACAAAAAACAGCCAATCATTGATGCCATAGATTGAGTAAAATAGCCCCGCCATTGTATCCTTCTCATAAACATCAGAAATATTATTGTTAAGAAACCAGTTTATCCAAACGCAGCCATAAATCAGCTTTTCAACAGCAAAAACGCCAACGAGCCATTTTACTTTGGCGTAATTTTTTGCAGCTGATATATAAGCGAACCCCCATATTAAAATCATTAATAATCCGAAATTCGACATTACCACAGGGTCAAATTCGGCAATTGTAGGGTTGGTGAAAAAACGTGAGAAAACCAGAACCGAAGAATTCATTAAGCCGGCAACTATAAAGCCTTGCGTAATCGTTTTGCTATTTATATTCATGTTTTTGCTCATCTCTTATCAAGGATTAATTGCCGCTCATGCTTTTTCGATTTCTAATGAATTCACCAATCTCGCTAAGGCGTGACAATATTGAACCAGAAAGGAAACTCTTCTAACATTTGTAAAATAGAAACAAATGCATTGATGTCTCCCTCATAGGTAATCGCGCCACTTTTCACTAGCTCAGGAAAACTTTTTGCCTTCATTAGCATTAAGTTTAAGTCGCTTCGGTTCATTGTAACGGTTACGTCGGCGCTCTTCGATTGCACTCCTGCGATGTTATTAAGGTGCGCATTCTTTAATTCAAGCAGGAATTTTTCATCTTTGTCCGGGAAGACAATATTCACTGAAACTGTTTTGCCAAGTGCTAGCTCGCTATTGAGCCTTACGCCTAAAAAGTCAAAGATAAGCTCAGAACTCATCGCAATGATGAGGTCAGGACCTACCTTCGCTGCGTTTATTTGATCAGGTAATCCATTTCTCAACTCAAACGCACCAGCAAGATAAGTATTACGCCAGCCCGCGCTTTCAGCTTGATATCCCATTTGCTCAAAAATATTCGCCTGCAATAGTTTTGCAGGTATGTTGTCAGGTTGAGCAAATATAACATTGTTCAAAAGCTCAGCGGCCCAGCGATATTCACCAGCGTCATACGCTTCCTTTGCCATCGTTATAATATTCTCAGCACCGCCCATTGCTGCGACATATTTAGGTGCTGAATCAGCCGGACTTAGCTTATTGAGATTAGCCGGATTCATGTCAAAAAAGCCTAAATAGCGATTCAACACACCTCTGACATTATGCGAATATGAGCCATGGTAACCTCGGTTATACCATTCATGAGCAAGTACATCAGGTACATTTAACTCATTGTGAATTTCATTTATCGTAACGCCCTTATTCGCCAAGTTAAGCGTCTTGTCGTGCAAGTAGCCATAAAGGTCACGCTGTTTTTCTAGCACACTAATTAAGTATTCATTACCCCAACGAGGCCAGCTATGTGAAGCAAACATGACTTCAGTGTCTTTTGCGTAATTATGAATAAGTTTATTAATGTACTTACTCCAACCTTGCGCGTCTCTAACCGCTGCGCCGCGCAGCGTATACACGTTGTGCATTGTGCCGATCACGTTTTCTGCCGTCCAAAGTGCTTTAAACTGTGGAAAATAAGTATTCATTTCCGACGGTGATTCGGTATCTGGTGTGTTTTGAAACACCATTTCTATACCATCTATTGTTAAGGTCTCTTCATCATCTTCAATAATCATTGTCGGTGCTATAAGTCCAATCGCACCGTTCGAAAGACCTTTCCCGATTGCAGCGTCAACTAGGCCAAATTCGGATTTAGGCAGTACATTGCCATATTGATAGCTGGCTCTGCGTGTCATGGCATTTCCTGCCAGCACGTTTTCTTTTATGGCGTGCTCCATAAAATCTCGCGGCGCTATTATTTTCACTTCGCCACTGTCGGCCTGCGCTTGAGATACTATGCCTCTTATGCCACCAAAGTGGTCGGCGTGGGCGTGGCTATAAACCACTGCCTTTATGGGAAACTCGCCAAGCTCTTGGCTTACAAGTGCAAATGCGGCTTTGGCCGTAGGTGGCGTCAATAATGTATCGAAGATTATCCAGCCTGTGTCGCCTTTTATTAAGGTCATATTGGCCAAATCGTAGCCTCGCACTTGATAGATGCGGTCACTAACTTTGAACAGGCCATATAGCATATTCAGCCTTGCTTGGCGTTCCAATGATGGATTAATGCTGTCGTGGTATTTTTCAGCTAATAAAAATTTATAATTACCAAGCTCCCAAACAACTTCACCATTTTCATCACGGATCTCTACTTTTTCGGGACGCTTGATCAGCCCTTTTTCAGCCAGTTCAAAATCTCTTCTATCTGCAAATGGCAGTGTATTTTTAACTGTTTTTTGATACTCCAAGGTGGCATCAGATGCTTTTTGAGGAGCTGTCGGTTGAGTAGCATCTTGATTTGCGCTTATTTGAAATCCAAAAAAAACGCTAATAGTGAGGCAGAGCTGGAGTAACTTCATATCGTGTCCTTAAAAAAATGGCCCCAATAAAGGAGCCATCATTACTTATAACTTTACTATTTTAACGACCTAAACGACGCAATGCAGAAGAAGAGAAGTCACGACGGTCTACTTTCTTGCCCCAAGTCATGAACTTTGGCTCTTCGTTCGACAAACCTGTCACTAGATATCGACCAGAGTTAAGATCGTATAGTGTCTCAGCTACCATCCAAGGCGTATCAACATCGTAGAACATAATGTTGTGTGCTTCTGATACACGCCATAAATCACCACGACCATCGTAATGATCAATGATTGATGCCTGCCATGTATCTTCGTCTATGTAGAAAACACGCTTCGCATAAATATGGCGAGCGTCGTCTTTTACGGTAGCTTCAAGCACCCAAGAGCGATGCAGTTCATAACGCAAGAAATCTGGGTTTAAATGTCCTTCTTGTACGATGTCACCGTATTTAGCAGAGGTATCCATTAGCTTGTATGAATTGTAAGGCATATAGACTTCTTTTTTGCCTATCAACTTCCACTCATAACGATCTGGCGCACCATTGTACATGTCATAGTTATCGGTCGTTCTTAAACCGTCTGTTCCTGCTGCAGGTCCATCGTAAGCAACATTCGGTGCACGACGAACACGACGCTGGCCAGAGTTATAAACCCACGCTCTGCGCGCTTCTTTAACTTGGTCAATGGTATCGTGTACTAGTAGAGCTGTACCCGTTAATCTCGATGGTGCAGTGATTACCTGAAGATAGTAGAACAATACGTTGTCATCTTCAGCTTCACGTCCAGTAGCCAAAAATTCAGGCCAAACGAGTTGGTCATTCAGTTTAACTTCAACAAAAGAGCCATCTGCTTGCACTGGTATGGCTGTAAGCTGACGTTCCGCAGAACCGCCGCGATAACGCGTGATGTGGTTCCAAATTACCTCAAGAGCAGTAGCTGGGATCGGAAACGGAATGGATGTATCAAAGTTACTTAATCCATTTCCACCTGCAACTAGCTCAGTGTTTAATGCGTTTTTCTTGATAATGTCATACATATCACTCGGATAAGCAGACGTTCTCTTAGTTTCATACACCGGCATCTTGTAGTTTGGATATTTCTTAAACATTTCCAACTGACCAGGGCTCAAGTTATCTTTATATTGAGCAAGGTTACTGCTGTCTATAACAAACTTCGGCTTTTCGTCGGCGAAAGGATTATTAGGTCGGCCGGAATCTTCACTTTTCATCCCGCTTTTGCTGTTTAAACCGCCTGTCCAAGCAGGAATAGTACCCGCAGCATTACCCGCCATTTCTGCGCCCATTGGCGTGAGTGACGTACCCAATTTCTGTGCCTCTTCAGGAGTCACTTTTGCAATTACCGAAGAAGATAGAAACGACAGAGAGAAAATCCCTGCAATTAGTAATTGATTTTTCATTTGATTACTCCTTAAATTAATATGAAACAGCGAAGTTTAAAGACAAGAAGTCTTTATCTTCTAGTATGTTGTGACTGCCGCCAGAAAATGCACGATAACCAAGCGTCATACTGTATTTCTGTTGATACAAAGCTTCTAACGATACGCCGAAAGATTTGGCACCTTCGTTGAACTGCTGACCTGGATCTGGAGAATACCCATTGACGTCATGCTGCCAATCTATCGTAGGTTTTAAGCTAATACCGGCAAAGACGTTGGTATACTCTAACACGCCTCTAATACGGTAACCCCAAGCTGTGTCGGTAACATAACCGTCGGCTTCACAATCACCGCCTATAGCACCCGCAGCCTCAAGGTTTGTACAATTCGTACCGCCACCCAAATCAAAGTCGCCTAATCCAAATACGGAGTTACGTCCATAACGCTGATCAGCATCTTCGATACCATCAGTGAAGATGATACCGGCTTCTCCGATAACCGTTAAACGCGAAGCGCCTAATACACGCTCGAAGAAATGTAGTGCCGTGACTTGCATTTGAGTAACGTCAAACTCATCATATCCACGAATTTCTTCGCCACGACCAGCAGCAACTACGCGAGAGGAGTAAGGGAAGAGTGGGCTCTCAGAGAGCACACCATTAAGTAGTTCAGGACCATTGATTTGTATGGGCGTATCCGGCTTATATGAAATCTCACCTGAGACAGCCGTACCACCTATATTGGTTGCAAAGCTAGCTCCATAATACTGAAGATCTTCAGGAAAGACGATACGGTATGATGGGTTTAGTGATGACAACGCGCCACCAGTGGGATCGAGGGCTGATGGTATAAATACTGAACCCACGGCTTCTGGTATTGCAGTTCTAATCGAATTAATTAGTGGCAATCTCGAGTGCAGGTTCATGAAATACAGACCGAATTCTGTATCATTTAACTCTGCCGCATAGTAACGGAAAGCAAAACCATATTGGCCACCGTCATCAGGCTCATCATCACCTCTTCTTGACGTGTCTGGAGCATTATCATAAGCACGACGGTCCGCAAAGAAACCACCCGCTAGCGCCTGCCTATCTGGAACCGCAATCGTTACAGCAAAACAGCCGTCTGCTGCAAAGTCAGCGCCAGAAAAATACGTGCCGCATCCATCAATTTGAGTTTTTTCCCACTCGTATTGATAGAAAGCTTCAATCGTTAGGTTTGCAGAAACGCCAGCGTTAATGTAAGCCATGCCTACAGGAAGAAGACCTTCTTTCAATTCTGCGCCAGGACGACGAAGCGCATTAACATCGAATGGATTTGTCGAATTCAATCCACCTTGGATAAATGTACTTTCACCCCAGCTGATTACTTGACGACCCAGTCTAAATTCAACGGGTGCCTGACCAACATCGAAACTGCTGTAAAAATAAGCATCCATTAATTCGATGCCTGAAAATTTTGCAAAATCAGCAAAACCATCATCATTTAGTGGTGCGCCAGGAGTATAACCATTTGGCGAATGCCCATGCGGTCGAGACTCATCTTTTAGTTCTTTGTCATACCAATATTTAACGCGAGCAAAAAAGCCATAATTGTCTTTCGAAAGCTGTATATCGTGAGAGCCTTTGATAATTTTTGAAAATGTATCATTTTTACCAAAGTTTAGGTTGCCGTCATCCGTAGTTGTCGTGCCGCCTGTGCCGCCATTAAGCTCACCAATAAAGCGGGGATTGGCGTCTTTCAATCGCCAGCTTGCACCCATAGAAAGTTGCGAAGTCACCTGCAGATGAATGCCATCATCTTCGCCAAAATAGAAATCTGCGCCATTCGCCGCACCAGCATAGAGAGCTCCGCAAACAAGCGACGCTACCATGGTTTTATTTAAGTTTTTGTTCATATACCTTCCTCTATGGGAGTATTTACAGTTCGTTTACATTTGTAACATATAATTAAACTAGCATAAACGTTAAGCTATCTGTGCCAATTGATTGTCATTTCATGCAAATTATTTATAATCTCTACTCTAGTCTCCTTTCTTTAATATAACTCATAGGGCTTTTTAGTTTGCCAAATTACTATTCGACGTTAAGTGGTTGGTTAATACCGTTTTCAAGAGCAATGGAGAGTAATGGCCTCAATTTTCAGGCTGAATGCACTGAGTGCCAGATATCGTTAACCGATTTAAACAATTTAGAGTCGCGCCTTGCTGCCGACAAACTCGCAACATTGATGCGCCATTGTAATCAAAAATTGAATCGTCGCGACTTTGCAACTGAAGTGGCCAAACATTTTCATCCTTCGATGTTTCATGCCTTAGGGTATGCGATGATGTCTTCGTCTTCTTTACACGATGCATTAGAGCGCTTAGCGCGCTACAAACGCGTGGTTTCGAATACTTGCACAATAGAAATGACCGAGCACGATAATGATCTGCTGTTTGAAATGCACATTGATACCTATCCAGATTCCAAACGTCCAGTTCTTGAAGCCTGTTTAGTAGAAACTTTTTTAGCCACTATTGTGACTTTCTCTCGGGAGCTTGTGGGCTCAAATATGTCGCCAAAAATGGTGAAATTGACGGCAGCTAAGCCTGATATTGATGATGAGTATTTGGAAGCGTTTTTTAACTGCCCAGTCGAATATGCTTGTGAAAGTAACTCACTTACTTTCAGTCGTGAAGTTGCGGACACTAAGTTAATGGTTGGTAACACGATCATTACTCAAATACATGAAAAAATATTGGATGAGTTGCTTAACAGAATTGATAAAGACGACTTAATCTACTTAGTTAAAACAATTATATACAGAGAGCTCCCAATGGGCGCCCCCTCTCAAAATGACATAGCAAAACAGCTCGGCATGAGCTTACGCAACTTACAGCGAAAACTCGTTGATAAGGGCACAACTTACAAAGACCTGTTAGACACAACGAGAAAAAAGCTGGCATTGGACTATATTCGTCAGCAGCATATTTCATTCAGTGAAACAGGTTACTTGGTTGGGTTTGCTAGCGTAAGTAACTTCAATAGAGCATTCAAACGCTGGACGAATAAAACACCTACCGAATATAGAAGTTCTGAAATGTAGAATAGGTAACGACCTATTCTATTTTCACAAGCAAAAATACCCCAATAAAATGTGAATGCTGAGATAAGCATTTGGCATGTAAAAACAAGACATATTTGTTAATTTTGTTAAATTTGTGTTACTCAAAGTTTTAATGTGTTTTGGAATTGTCATTGAAAAAAATCATTAGTGGGTGTCTTTCCCTTTTATGCTGTTCGGGGCTGCTATTCAGCTCAGGGCTCTTATTCAGCTCAGGGCTGTACGCGCAAAATAAGTTAGAGCTATTAAACGAGCCGGCTCTCGAAAGCCAACTGGCGAGTAAAAGCGTTTTACTCAACATGATTGCGCACGACGGCGGTTACATCGCCGTTGGCGAGCGTGGTCATATCATTGATTGGAAGACACCTGAGCAGTGGTCACAATTCGCTGTTCCCGTTAGCGTTACTATCACCGATGTCAGCAAGCTTGCAAACGGTGACTTGGTTGCAGTTGGCCACGATGCCGTTATCTTACTCTTCAAACAAGAAAGCCAAGAATGGATAAAAGTATTCGACGGCTACAGCTTAACCGACTTACTAATAACATCATTAGGCAAACAAATTGAGGCGCAAGAGCTACGCTTAGAAAGTTTGCCGCCTGATGCGAGTAAGTATGACGAAGAATATTATTTAGAAGATTTACAGTTTGCGCTCGAAGATGCGCAAAAGGAAAAAGAAGCAGGCCCTAACAAACCCCTTCTCTCCGTCATAACAGCAGATAACGGTACTGTTTTTGCGACCGGCGCTTACGGCACTCTATTGCAAAGCAAAGACAATGGGCAAACCTGGGAATTCATAAACAACAGGGTCGACAACGAAAGTAAATTTCATCTCAACGCAATTACAAAAGACGCCAATGGTAATCTTTTTATCGTGGGTGAAAATGCAGTGGCCGCAAAATCAAGCGATAACGGTGAAAGCTGGGAAAGAATGGATTTGTCATACAACGGCAGCTTTTTTGGTATCGAGGCATCGCCTAATTCTGATCATCTCGTCGCTTTTGGCTTACAAGGGCATATCGCCGTATCAGACGATAGCGGCGAGAACTGGGTTTTACTTCCAAAATCGCTTTCGATTTCCTTTTTGGGTGGAACCATTGACGAAAACGGCACTGCCTATCTAGTTGGGCATGGCGGACTTATCCTAACCTTCCCTCTAACAAACCCTGAAAATCAAAGCATTTACAAACATCCGTCTGGAAGCACCTTCGCTTCTGTAATGTTGACAAGCGATAAGCAACTCGTGCTGGCTGGTCAACTTGGTATAAAACGATGGACCATCGGTAACTAAGGAATCAACATGTCTTCAACACACTTATCTACCGAGCGAATTATTGAAAAAATGATGTTTGCAAACCGCAAACTGATTCTTTTCATCCTCACGATTATCTTTGCTTTTTTAGCTACTGAAGCGATTCAAGTAAAACCAGAAGCCAGTTTTAGCAAAATGGTGCCGGGTGATCATGAGTTCATTAATAACTATAAAGCCTATCAAAGCGAATTAGCCGACTTAGGAAATGTCATTCGTGTCATTGTTGAAACCGAAGAAGGCGACATTTTCACACAGGAGTTTCAACAAACGCTAAGACAAGTCACTGACGATGTCTTCTTTATCCCCGGTGTAAATCGTAACGCCTTAAAGAGTCTTTGGACACCTAGCGTACGCTGGCAGGAAGTGACAGAAGAAGGCTTTGTAGGCGGCGCTGTTGTGCCCGATGGCTATGACGGTTCCGACAGTATGCTAGAACAACTTAAAACTAACGTATTTAAGTCTGGTCAAGTTGGCGTGCTGGTTGGTAATGACTTCAAATCGGCGATTGTGCTCGCCCCACTGCAGGAGAAAAACCCAGAAACAGGTCTGCCTCTCGATTATCGCGAGCTGTCAGAAAAGCTCGAGCAAGACATTCGCGATAAGTATGACGACGACACAATCAATATTCGCATCGTTGGCTTTGCAAAAGTCGTTGGCGACCTGATAGACGGCGCAGTTCAAGTTGTCATTTTCTTCGGCTTGGCTGTCGTGATCACCTTCGTTTTATTGCTTTTATACTCTCGCTGTTTGCGCAGTACGATCGTTGTCCTCGTGTTTTCAATACTGGCGGTTATTAGTCAACTCGGCATACTTAATTTACTAGGCTTTGGGGTGAATCCTTACAGTATGCTAGTGCCATTTTTGGTGTTCGCCATTGGTGTCAGTCATGGTGTGCAGATTATCACCGGCATTATTCAACATGTAAAAACCGGCTCCGATAAATTCAACGCATCCAAGTTAGCATTCCGTTCTCTCTATCTGGCCGGTATTACAGCATTAGTCAGCGACGCTATCGGTTTTACAACACTGATGGTAATTGATATAGGCGTTATACGAGAACTCGCTATTGCTGCCAGTATTGGTGTTGCGGTTATTATCATTACCAACCTAGTCGCTCTGCCGATTGTTATCAGTTTCATTGGCGTATCGACCGGTGGAAGAGCTCGACACACCAACAGCGCAAGCGCAGGTGATGCAGCGTCAGCAAACAAATTAGCGGCTTCAATCGCAGGCTTTGCGCGTCCACCAAAAGCGAAATATGCCTTGGTAGTTGCCGTACTGCTAAGCATGTTAGGTTTGTATTATTCACAGTTCCTGAAAATTGGCGATCTTGACGCAGGCGCGCCTGAGTTGCGCGCAGACTCTCGCTATAACTTAGACAACGCTTACGTGGTCGAAAATTACAGTACGAGCACAGACGTATTTGTGGTGATGGCAAAAACCACGCCCGATACCTGCATTACCTACGACAATCTCACATGGATAGATAAACTACAGTGGGAAGTAAAAAACGTTAACGGTGTACAGGATGTTAAGTCGGTAGCTAACGTCTCCAAGTTCGGCATGTTTGGCATGAATGAAGGTTCTTTGAAATGGTATGGCTTAAATCGAAATCAGTTTATGACCAATGCATCGGTTTCAAGAACACCACCAGGATTAATCAATCAAGACTGCTCAATGGTCCCTATTCTTATCTTCTTGGACGATCACAAAGCAGATACTTTAGAAGCTGTTGTTGCCAAAGTACAAGCGTTCAAAGGAAAGTATGATTCGGGCGATGTGGAATTTTTGCTCGCCGCCGGTAATGCGGGTGTTGAAGCCGTAACGAATATGGTTATCGAAGATGCGCAAACCGAAATGCTGATTTGGGTATATTCAGTGGTTATCGCGCTCTGTTTAATTACCTTCCGTTCAGTTAGAACCGTTATCGCCATCATTTTACCGTTAATGTTAACTTCATTATTAAGCCAAGCCCTGATGGCAAAATTAGGTATCGGCGTAAAAGTGGCAACCCTTCCTGTGATTGCCCTTGGGGTAGGTATTGGTGTTGACTACGGTATTTATATTTTCAGCAAAATAAATGAAGCTTTAGCACAGCGTAAGTCCTTGTATGACAGCTACTTGTTTGCCTTGAATCAAACCGGTAAAGCAGTTGCCTTTACTGGCCTAACCCTTGCTATCGGCGTGGCTACTTGGGTATTTTCACCCATTAAGTTCCAAGCAGATATGGGCTTGTTGTTAACCTTTATGTTCATATTAAACATGGTTGGCGCGCTCACCTTAATTCCAGCGATTGCATGGCTACTCAGAATTGGTGCCAACAATAATACTGAATCAGAAAATCCATCAGAGGAGCCTAATCGTGTCTAATTTAATTACTCAAATAGGGGAGTTAACCCCCATTCATGAAAAGCAAAAATTAGCGTTTAATGCAGATCCATTTCCTGATTATGCGACTCGAATTAACAATTTGAAAAAATTGAAGAATTTGATGTTGGACAATCAAGAAGCGCTGATAGAAGCGTTGCGATTGGATTTTGGTCAGCGCAGTGCGGATGACTCATTAATTGGCGACCTGCTAACCACGGTTTCGGGCATCAACTACACTATCAAACAATTGAAAAAGTGGATGAAGCCTAAGCGCAAACACATTGGCATCTTGTTTCAACCTGCATCTGGGCATGTTATGTGTCAACCTCTCGGTGTTATTGGCATCATTGTGCCTTGGAATTATCCAGTATTTTTATCGATGGGACCATTAACCACAGCATTAGCCGCAGGCAATCGCGCCATGCTGAAAATGTCAGAGTTCACGCCGAATACCAATCAATTGCTCGCTGATTTGTTGGCTAGCGGATTTTCAAATGATGAAATTGCCGTCATAGGAGGCGAAGCTGATGTCGCAGCGGCTTTTTCCTCAATGCAGTTTGACCACCTATTCTTTACTGGTTCAACGCATGTAGGAAAGCTGGTGATGCAAGCAGCCGCGAAAAATCTGGTGCCTGTTACCTTAGAGCTAGGTGGAAAGTCACCCGCCATCATTGCAGATGATATGAATCTAGGCACCGCCGTTGAACGCTTTATTTTTGGCAAAACACTCAACTGTGGACAAACCTGCGTTGCACCAGATTACATCTTTTGCCCACAGGGAAAAGTAGAACAATTGGTTTCAGAGCTGCAAACGCGATTTACGTCCATGTTTCCATGTGTCCAAGAAAATAATGATTACACCAGCATTATCAATCAGCGCCAGTACGATCGAATTCAGAGTTTGCTAGACGACGCCGTGCAAAAAGGTGCGACAATTATTCCCTTGGCGGACGAACAAACTGATACCTCGAAGCGAAAGATCCCGTTGACCATTGTGACTAACGTGACCGACGATATGCAAATTATGCAGGAAGAAATCTTTGGTCCTTTGCTTCCAATTAAAGAATATAAAAACCTCGAGGATGCCATCACCTACATCAATGCGAGGCCGCGCCCCCTATCCCTATACATTTACAGTTTTAATAAAAATGTTCAGCGCAAAATATTAGAAGAAACAATTGCTGGCGGTGTTTGTGTAAACGATGCGGCATTCCACGTTGCGAATGATGACCTACCTTTTGGCGGCGTTGGCGCCTCAGGTATGGGGAATTATCATGGCGAAGAAGGCTTTATTAGATTTTCACATGCTAAGTCAATACTGAAGCGAGGTAAGATATCCTTCGCTAGCCTCTTGTTTCCTCCTTATGGCAAAGCAGTACATAATTTAGTTTATAAATTTTTTATTCGATAAATACGTGCAGGGAAATAAATATGACAACAATAAATAGCTTGGCCGATTTGATCGAAGAAAGGCTAACAAAATACGCAGACAAACCCGCATTCAATTGTTTAGGACAAACGCTAAGCTTTGCTGAAATTGATCAAAAGTCGCATGCATTGGCGGTTTGGTTGCAGCAGCACTCAGGACTTAAGCAAGGTGATCGAATTGTTATTCAGTTACCCAACCTTATTCAATATCCGATTGCGGCTTATGCTGCACTGCGAGCTGGGCTTGTGTTAGTAAACACCAACCCACTTTACACAACACGTGAAATGCAGCATCAGTTCAAAGATTCTGGTGCAAAAGCGATTATAATATTAGCCGATTTATACCCTAAATTAGCTGAAATTCAATCGCAAACGGACATTCAACAGGTGATTGTGACGCAAGCTGGGGATCTAATTTCAACAGGTGAAACACCCGCAGCACCAGCAGGCACGCATCAACTGCTCGACATCCTAAATGCAGAAAGCGAGGCGTCCCTCACACCGCGTCAAAATCAAGCGCTAGACGATGTATGTGTTTTGCAGTACACCGGCGGCACAACAGGTGTATCAAAAGGCGCAATGCTAACTAACGACAGCATTATTAACAACGCACTGCAAACTGCACCTCGACTTGGCATTGATCCTGAAGTTGGCAACGAAATTTTTGTGTGCCCACTTCCGCTTTATCACATATACGCCTTCACAGTAAATATGGTGATGCTCGCTTGCAGCGGCAACATGAATATATTAATCCCAAATCCGCGCGACATGAATGCCTTTATAGACGCAATTAAACCGTTTAAATTTACCGGTTTTGCAGGTTTAAATACGCTTTTCATTGGTTTATGCAGTCAGCCCGATTTTCACAAGCTGGACTTTTCCGCGTTAAAGGTGACTATCTCAGGCGGAACGGCACTCACATCTTCAGCAGCCGATGTATGGATGAAGGTGACAGGATGCACAATTTCAGAAGGTTATGGCCTTTCAGAAACTTCTCCGGTTGTGTGCATGAACGAACCAGGCAAAGAAGTCATGGGAACAGTGGGATTACCATTGCCAGATACCATTATTAAGTTTATTAACCCTGAGGGCGAAGAAGTTGCCGAGGGCGAAGAAGGTGAGCTACTCGTTAGCGGTCCGCAGGTGATGAAAGGTTACTGGCAACGCGCCGACGAAACAGCAAAATCAATCACTCCCGATGGTTTTTTCAAAACGGGTGACATTGGCTTAGCTTTACCAACCGGCCATATAAAGATTGTCGATAGATTAAAAGACATGATCATTGTGTCTGGATTTAACGTCTATCCCAACGAAGTAGAGCAAGTTATTACACAGCATGCAGATGTCGCTGAAGCAGCTGTGATTGGCGAACCATGCGAGCATTCAGGTGAAAAGGTTTGTGCCTATATTACCGTTCAGAACGACATAAGCGAGGCGGACCTAATTGCGCACTGTCGCGAGTTTTTAACCGCTTACAAAGTGCCTAAAAAGGTAGTTGTCGTAGACGAATTGCCGAAGTCTACGGTAGGTAAAATTTTGCGCCGTGAATTACGTAAATAGCAGCTTTAATTTAGCGTTTTTATAAACAAAAACCCTTGGCAATCGTTAATTAACCATCATTAATTGGCATTGGAGAAAATTCATGAATTTTGACTACATAATAATTGGTGCTGGCTCCGCTGGCTGTGTATTAGCAAATAGACTGACAGAGTCGACGCAAAATAATGTTTGTGTGCTGGAAGCAGGTTCTGATAACAACAGTTTTTTAGTTAACACACCAGGCGCCTTTGCCGCCTTTATGTTCCTCAAAAAATATAACTGGAGTTTCAATGCTGAAGTGAAGTCCGACATACGCAAGGGTGAACCCATGTTTATTCCTCGCGGCAGAGGACTTGGCGGCAGTTCAGCAACCAACGCCATGCTATATATTCGTGGACAAGCCGACGATTACAATCATTGGGCAGCTTTAGGTAATGAGGGATGGTCATTTGATGAAATGTTACCTTACTTCAAAAAATCTGAAAATAATGAAGATTTATCAGATGAGCTACATGGTAAAGGCGGACCTTTAAATGTATCGACCCGACCTGTTAACTACGAAATAAGCAAACGCTTCATTGAAGCAGGTCAGCAAGCAGGATTTAAATACACAGACGACTTCAACGGCGCAGATCAAGAAGGTGTGGGTTATTATCAATGCACGATAAAAGGCGGCCAACGCTGCAGTGCTGCTAGGGCTTATCTTACTCCCGTTATGTCGCGACCTAATTTGGACGTAAAAACCAGCGCTCGTGTTAAGCGTATTATCATCAAAGATAGCAAAGCCGTTGGTGTTGAAGTTGAGATAAGTGGTAACACGCAAACAATCATGGCGAACAAGGAAGTGATTTTAAGTGCTGGTGCTATTCAATCTCCTCAAATTCTGATGCTTTCAGGTATTGGCGATAAAGCGGAATTAGAAAAGCATAATATTACTGTTGCAAAACATCTGCCTGGCGTTGGCAAAAATCTGCAAGAACATGTTGATTCATGCATCTTAGTGCGCAGTAAAAAGCGCGATGGTTTTACCAGCTCACCTATGAGTATGTTAAAGATGCTGCCAGACACCTTAGAATACATGTTTAAAAAGAAAGGCAAATTAGCCAACAGCATGTTGGAAGCGGGTGCCTTTTTAAAATCGTCCGATGAACTTACCAGACCTGATATTCAACTGCACATGGTGCCATTGTTATATGACGACAACGGACGCGACATAAAGCTTATGGGCGGCCACGGTTACTCTTGTCATATCTGCGTATTGCGACCAGAAAGTCGAGGCAGCATTCAGCTTAAATCTGATAGTTATTTAGACGACCCAATTATTGACTTCAACTTTCTTTCAGATGAACACGGAAAGGACCGAAAAGTCATGATCGATGGTATGCGCCAAGTACGTAAAATCATGGCAGCGCCTGCATTTGATGATTATCGAATAGATGAAATGCATCCGGGCTTCGAAAATGAATCAGACGAAAGCATTCTGGCCAAAGCAAAAGAGCGTCTTGGTTTAGTTTATCATCCCGTTGGTACATGCAAAATGGGGCACGATGAACTTGCCGTCGTCGATACTGCATTGAGAGTACATGGAATTGAAGCGCTTAGAGTGATTGACGCATCGGTGATGCCGACCTTAACTAGCGGTAATACAAACGCACCGACTATCGCGATTGCAGAAAAAGTCGCTGATATGATATTGGCTGGTTGAAATAGTGAAATATAATGTTGGAGTGTAATCTTGAAATGGTCTCGCTCATATTTGCATATGAGCGAAACATTGATGCATTACTGGAATGCATCAATTAATACTGTTTAGATACAAACGATATTTTCTGCTTGCGGGCCTTTTTGACCTTGAGAAACAGCAAACTGTACACGTTGACCTTCAGCTAAAGTTTTGTAACCTTCGCTAACGATTGCGCTGAAATGAGCGAAAACGTCAGGACCAGATTCTTGTTCGATGAAACCAAAACCTTTCGCTTCGTTAAACCATTTTACTGAACCAGTTGTTGTAGTAGACATAATAGATATCCTAAAAATTAATTAATAAAAGTGCGCCACAAAATGGGCGATTGAGCATGAAGAAAACGAATATTTAACTGAGGATAACGCGAAGTATTACTAATAGATGCTATGAATAAAAAACAACGTGGGTATACACAAAAATCAGGTCTTCTCTCAAACCTTGGAGCGCAAAGTAACTCAATAAGTAGCTAGTCGTCAAGCTATATTTCTAAAAAGATTTTGAAGCGCTTCCCATAGTGGTTTTATTACGGCCTGTTTTTTTAGCTGACAGAAGTGCATTATCAGACAGAGCAAGTAAATTATCAAAGTTAAGCTCCATGCCTTGTTCACTCACCACAACTCCAATACTCATTGTTATGCTAATGCCGTCAACTTCTTGTTCAGCAACCTTAATTCGTATTTTTTCGGCTACCAAAAAAGCGCTTTCTTCATCAACATCAGGCAGTACGATTACAAATTCTTCGCCTCCCACTCTTGCCACTAAGTCGTTAGCTCTGCGCTCTTGCAAAAGCACTTTTGCCAATTGGATCAGTACTTTATCACCCGTTTGGTGTCCATGGGTATCGTTGACTTGTTTAAAAAAGTCTACGTCCAGGGTTAGTACTGCGTAGGTAGACGAATTACGGTCCATTTGACTCGCGACATTCTCTGCTTGCACCAATAACTCGCGACGATTCAACAAGCCAGTTAAAGGATCCGTAGTGGCTAATTCATACAAGTTTTCTGACTGCGCTTTTAACTCTTCTTTTGTATTAATCAACTCCGTGTGAAGTTTGTCTCTTTTAGCGCATATATATAGAGACCAATACGACATACCGTTTTGACCTAACTTAATGTTAATCATCACTGGCACAACCTCGCCATCGCCACTAAGCCATGACATTTGGCTTTCTGTAACAAGCTTTTCGTGAAGTAATATAGGATAAACATAGGTGTCTAAAAAGATGTTTGAAGCTTTGGTGAAAAATGTGGAAATAGACTCTCCAATAAGGGCTTCTTGCGATATTTTGCTGAGAGAGCCAATGTATGCATTGCAATAAACAATTTTTCTATGGCTATCAAGCACCAAATGACCCGAAGAAAATTCATTTAGGAATGTATGGCTTAAGGTATGGTCAACGGGATGTTGGAAATCAGAGTCTTGATCATTCATCGTACATCACTCAAGGAAGGCTAATATCAGCGGACTAATTTCGTGAAAGTGAGTCATGTGAAGACAATGGCCTTGTGCATCGACAACCACCATTTGACTATTGCTTATATTGCGCTGCATATACTGCCCTACCTCAACAGCCGCTAGGCTGTCGGACGCACTTTGCAAAATTAAGGTCTTGCAGGTCAAGCTTGGTAGAATGTGTCGGTAATCAGAAAAAAACGTCGTTCTAGCAAAAGTCTTTGCAACGATAGGGTCTGTGCTACAAAAGCTCCCTGAAAGTTCGCCTATGAGTTCTGAAGAATTCGAGTCGCCCATTATGAGAGGCGCTAAGTAATCAGCCCAACCGATATAGTTTTTATCCATCAAGCTAAAGAGTTCTTCAAAATCACTCTGCTCAAAACCACCTTTGTAGTCTGGAGGACGATTTAAAAAACAAGGAGAAGGACATACCATCACAATTTTTTCTATTATCTCTGGTCGCTGCAGTGACGCAATTGACGCGATGGTAGTACTGACCGAGTGGCCAATAATCGTCACATTTTTAAGTGACATATCATCAATAATATCAACAATATCTTGGGCATAGCCCTCTAATTTTGCATATTTTTTAGTGGAGTAATGAGCAAGAATAGAGTGACCCGACCCAACGTAATCAAACAAAATAATTTGGTAGTTTTCAAGCAAGGCGGGCAATATAAATCGCCACATGTTTTGATCGCAACCAAAGCCATGAGCAAGCATCAATATAGGCGCGTCAGCTTTGCCTAACACATTCACATTATTTCGTAACTGGATATCGCTCAAGCGCATTATGGCCTAATGTTAGACTGAATTTTGACATTTGTTCAATATACATACATAAATACGATAAAGACACTAACATCGCTATTATCTCTTGTACTTAATCCATGCTGAGCACTCCGAACGTTGCCAGGTCGCTTATTCACTGATCGGAGTGTTTTTTGCTACTTGCTCAGTCGGGCTTATCGGTCACAGCCCCCGTTGAAGCAGAGCTCACTGTTTTCGCATACTTTGCAAGCAGTCCTCTCGTATATTTAGGCGCCGGTTTTTGCCAGCTGAGTTTTCGCTTCGCCATTTCTTGTTCACTGATATTAAGCGTCATCTCACGACTTTGCGCATCAATTGTGATGCTATCGCCGTTTTCCACAAGTGCGATCGGGCCGCCTTCGAAAGCTTCAGGGGTAACGTGACCGACAACAAAGCCTCTGCTGCCACCAGAAAAACGGCCGTCGGTAATTAACGCAACATCGTTGCCTAAACCACGCCCCATAATTGCAGAAGTAGGGCTCAGCATTTCGCGCATACCAGGCCCGCCTTTAGGTCCTTCATAGCGGATTACAATCACATCCCCTGCCACTACTTGACCATCGATGATGGCAGCAAAACCTTGCTCTTCCGAATCGTACACTTTAGCTGTGCCAGTAAAAGCTAAGCCTTCTTTGCCAGTGATTTTTGAAACCGCGCCTTCGGGTGCTAAATTACCGCCTAATATCACCAAATGACTGTCTTTTTTAATCGGCTTATCGAAGGGTAGAATAATGCTTTGACCGTCAGGGTAATCTGCTACGTTCGCCAAGTTTTCAGCCATGGTTTTACCAGTGACAGTCAGGCAATCACCGTGCAACATGCCAGCATCTAACAAACGTTTCATTAGAGGCTGAATACCGCCTATTTCAATCAATTCAGACATCAGATATTGACCGCTTGGGCGAAGGTCGGCAATGACCGGCGTTTTATCACCGATGCGCACAAAATCATCTAAGGTCACTTCCACGCCTATCGCATCAGCCATAGCAATCAAATGCAGCACGGCATTGGTCGACCCGCCTAAAGTGATAATGAGCGTGATCGCATTTTCAAATGCCTTTTTGGTCATAATGTCAGAGGGCTTTATGTCATGTTCCAATAAATAAACAATGGCTTTACCCGCATCAATACAGTCTTGTTTTTTGTTCTGTGACACGGCATTTTGTGCAGAGCTATTGGGCATGCTCATGCCCAGCGCTTCGATGGCTGACGCTAAAGTATTTGCAGTGTACATTCCACCGCATGAGCCCGGGCCAGGTATGGCTGTTTTTTCAATATGTTCTAGTTGAGTAATTGGAATATCACCTGCAGCATGACTACCGACAGCTTCAAATACAGACACAATATCAGTGTGATTTTCACCCGGTAAAATCGTACCACCATAGACAAATATTGAGGGACGGTTTAAGCGCGCTAGGCCCATCAAACATCCCGGCATGTTTTTGTCACAGCCACCAATAGCGATAATGCCGTCGTGCCCCATTCCGGCCGACACCGCTTCAATAGAGTCGCAAATAACCTCACGTGATACTAAAGAATACTTCATCCCCTCAGTACCCATAGAGATACCGTCAGATATGGTAATAGTATTGTAAATTATGCTTTTGGCACCGGCGCTATCAACGCCCTTGCCAACCTCTTCCGCAAGCGTATTGATGTGCATATTGCATGGCGTCACCATTGACCACGTTGAAGCAATACCTACTTGAGATTTTTTGAAATCTTCGTCGCCAAAGCCGACGGCCCGCAGCATAGAACGGCTAGGAGCCTGAGCGGCCCCGTCTACGATTTTATGTGAATATTTACGTGGTTTATCTATAGGCATTGCGTGTTCTTAATTTTCGACATCGATGCAGTCACTATAGAATTGAATGGGTAAATAAACAATACAAGTTAAGGCAGGTAATACTGATTAAACAATATACCTGCACCTTATAGCGTTATTTCTGTTCGGGAATATCCTCTATTAGCTTGATGATGTCGCGGTTATCATTCATTTTGGCTAAGTCGAGCAAGTAGCCTTTTTCAAGTTCTTGCATTGGTTGCTTCGATAATAATTCTTTTATCAACTTTTCCTCACCGTTTACTATGGCCGTTTTCAAGGCTGCAAAATTGGCTATACCTTGTTCGTTTTTATCCGTCATGTTATATCCCGTTTGTCATCTTTCATTAATTTTTCGTTCCAGAGATATCGCTTGCTGTTAGCAATATCGATGTATTTTTTGCAATGCGCCAGTGTGGCATAAGCGAGTGCTCAAACTTAAGCAATAACGAACAAGTCCATAAAGCGGTTTACTGCAATAGACTCGAGCGCCGCTTGATCTTTGCACAGCCTGAAAATTGTTTTGCACTGCTGACTTGGAAAACGTGTGGCTAAGTTAGCTTTAAACTTTTTCTCCAGTAACGGAATTCCCTCTTCGCGGCGACGACGGTGACCAACAGGATATTCCACCAGCACTTCTTCAGTGCTGCTGCCATCTTTGAAGAAAATCTGAATAGCGTTGGCGATAGCCCGTTTATCTGGTTCTAAATACTCTGCAGTAAAGCGTTTATCTTCGACAACTTGCATTTTATCGCGCAGTTCATCAATGATCGGGTGCCCATGGTGAAAGTCGTCTTCATAGTGTTCCGCGGTAAGATCCCCAAACGCCAGCGGCACTGCAACCATATACTGCAGACAGTGATCACGATCTGCAGCATTAGCGAGTGCCCCTGTCTTAGAAATAATGCGAATAGCCGATTCGTGGGTACGAATAACGATTTTCTCAATGTCGGCTAAGCGATCTTTCACTTTAGGATGTAGGATAACCGATGCCTCCGCGGCGGTCTGCGCATGAAACTCCGCAGGAAAAGAAATCTTAAACAAGATGTTTTCCATCACGTAAGTACCATAATTCTGAGAAAACGAAAACTGACGTTCATCCTCAGGTTTCAGCGCTTGATCTTTGTTCGTTTTCGAAAAAGAAACGTCGTAAAAGCCCCACTGTGGAGCCGTTAATACACTGGGTATGCCCATTTCACCGCGCATCGACATATCGGCTAATCGTACGGCTCTTGAGGTAGCATCGCCCGCCGCCCATGATTTACGAGAACCTGCATTGGGTGCGTGACGGTAGGTGCGCAGCGCAGAGCCATCGACCCACGCTTGCGATATTGCTGCCATGATTTGCTCTCTGTTGCCGCCCATCATTTTTGTAACAACCGCGGTTGAAGCAACTCGAACTAACAGCACATGGCACAAACCAACACGATTGAAAGAATTTTCTAGCGCGATGACACCTTGAATTTCATGCGCCATGATCATGCCTTCAAGCACTTCTCGCATGGTAAAAGGCTGTTCGCCCCTCGATATTCTGACCTGAGACAAGTGATCAGCCACCGCCAGAATGCCCCCTAAATTATCAGATGGATGTCCCCATTCAGCGGCTAACCAAGTATCGTTATAATCGAGCCAACGGATGATGCAGCCTATATCCCAAGCAGCTTTTACCGGGTCAAGGCTCAGTGACGTGCCCGGTACTCTTGCACCATTTGGCACAACTGTGCCTTGAACAATGGGCCCGAGGTGTTTTGTACATTCTGGAAAGCGCAGCGCCAAAAGGCCGCAACCTAAAGTATCCATTAAACAGTTGCGTGCGGTATTGAGGGCTTCTTCACTAAAGACCTCGAAATTTACCACGTAATTAGCGATATCTTGGATGACATGATCGTAATCCGGGCGATTATTAATATCTACATTACTGTTCATTTGTAATCCTTAGCTTTTTCATCTGAGTCAACAAAGTTGGTAGATAAATCCTTTCAAAAATTCAATTTCTTAGCTTGGCTACAGCTGAGCAACATGACCTATTCTAAAGCAAGACTTTCCTCTTGCAGTTTGAAGCGCACAAGTTCAGCCAAGGTTTTTACCGCTAACTTTTTCATTACTTGTGAACGATGCACTTCAACCGTTCTCTCGCTTATACACAAGTCATGAGCGATAACTTTATTCATGTCACCTTTTGCTACACGCTCAAAGATCTGCCGTTCGCGCTCTGACAATAACGCTAATTTATTTAATATATCGTCGCATTTGCGGTCGTGTTTGCTTCTACCTACATCAATTGATAGCGCTTGGTTGATTCGATCTAACAAATCTTGCTCTCTAAATGGCTTGCGTATGAAGTCCAATGCGCCTTTTCGCATTGCCTCAACAGCCATCGGTATATCACCATGACCCGTAATAAAAATGATAGGTAAAGTGGTGCCTAGTGCATTCAGCCTTTCTTGCAAATCTAAGCCACTCATGCGGGGCATGCGTATGTCTAAAATAAGACAGCCGTATATTTTATCGTTGTAGTCATCTAAAAAGTCGACAGCACTGCTGTATAATTTCACGCGCTGCCCTGTAGTTTCCAGCAGCAGGCTCAAGCCCTCTCTAATTCCCTCATCGTCATCAACCACATATATTATTTGCTCTTGTTGCATATTAGCTATCTCGCGTATGTTTAGTTAATCCACATATTTCGATTCTCAACCAGCTTCGCCAATTGCTGCCGACCGTAAGCTCTTCATAGTAAATAATAGTCAATCTAACCAAATGAGCCAACCAAAGCATAAAATAATAAAAACCAAGGGGCCAGAGTACATGAAACCTCTTGGTTTCATGTACTCTGGCCCCTTGGTTTTTATTCCTTAACTGTGGTTAGCCACATTAACGTAGGGCAATCACTGATTGTTGACTATCGCTATTCGTTGATAGATTAAGTGTTTTCATTCACATTCACGCACATAAGCGCGCTATTCAACAGCATCAACGAAGGGTATGTAAAATGAAGAGTGATGATTCACAGCCGCAGATAATAGATAAAATACTGCATGCATCAATGGCTAAAATCACCTCAGGACTATCACCTAGCGCACTTATGGCTGCTTATGCTGATTGGGCTGTGCATTTAGCCTCGTCACCCGGGAAACAGTCACAGTTAATTGAAAAAGCCGCTAGAAAGTTTGCTCGATTAGCTGGTTACCTAAGTGAATGTAGCGCAACGCTGGGCGAAAACTCCCCCTGTATAGAACCTTTACCCATTGACAAACGCTTCAGTGAAGACAGTTGGCAGAAATGGCCTTTTAACCTGTTATATCAGTCTTTCTTGCTCAATCAGCAATGGTGGTCAAACGCCACGACAGATGTACGCGGAGTTACTCAGCAACATGAAAACGTGATGGAATTCGCAACACGACAAATATTAGATGTATTTTCACCATCAAACTATCTGCTAACTAATCCGCAATTACTGGAACAAACGGAAAAAGAGGCTGGTCAGAATTTGGTGCGTGGAGCGCAGAATTTTTTAGATGATTTGCAGCAAACGATAGCCAACAAAAAGCCCAAGGCAGGCGCAAAGTTTGTGGTCGGCAAGCAGTTAGCCATAACGCCAGGTAAAATAATATACCGTAATCATCTTATTGAGCTAATTCAGTATACGTCGACTACCGATGAAGTTCGGTCTCAGCCAATATTGATTGTGCCCGCGTGGATAATGAAATACTACATTCTTGATTTATCACCAAGCAACTCACTAGTGAAGTACCTTACGGAACAAGGTTTCACCGTATTTATGGTGTCATGGAAAAATCCAGACGCAAGCGATCGTGATTTAGGTATGGATGACTACCGTAACATGGGTGTAATGGACGCCATCGATGCAATCGAAAAAATCACCAATAACGCAAAAATTCACGCAATGGGATATTGTTTAGGTGGCACATTGCTGTCTATTGCCGCGGCCACTATGGCGAGAGAAGGCGATAATAGACTCCAAAGTTTGTCGCTGTTTGCTGCTCAGGTAGATTTTACTGAAGCAGGCGAGCTGATGCTGTTTATTAATGAAAGTCAGGTCACTTTTTTAGAAGACATGATGTGGGAAAAGGGCTATTTAGACGCTAAGCAAATGTCGGGCGCTTTTCAACTACTTCGTTCAAATGATTTGATTTGGTCACGCATTGTGCACGATTACTTGATGGGTGAACGCGCTCCCCTGAACGACTTAATGGCGTGGAATTTTGATACAACAAGAATGCCCTATAAAATGCATTCCCAATACTTGCGTCAACTGTTTTTAAATAACGAACTGTCAGAGGGGCAGTACATTGTTGACGGAAAGCCAATTTATTTATCGGATATTCGTGTCCCCACATTTATTGTTGGTACCCAAAAAGACCACGTTGCTCCTTGGAAGTCTGTATATAAATTTCATTTAGAAAGCGATACCGACGTCACTTTTTTGCTAACCAGCGGCGGACACAACGCAGGCATTGTGAGTGAGCCAGAACATCCCCACAGAACATATCAGATTGCGACCACTAAGAAGGAAGCAACTTATATCGACCCTGACAGCTGGGTGGCGACACAAGAGGAGCATGACGGATCGTGGTGGCCAGAATTAGCAAAATGGTTACACAGCCACTCTGGCAAATATATACCTCCACCGACAATGGGGAACCCCAAGAAAAAGTTAAGCATACTGTGTGATGCGCCCGGCACTTATGTGATGCAAGATTAAGGCGGTGAAGGACAGACATGGAATATATAGAAAATCTGACTTTTGATGAAATATCAGTAGGCGACAAAGCAGAACTAAGCCGAGAACTAAACACAAGAGACATTGAATTATTCGCCGTAATCTCAGGCGATGAAAACCCCGCTCATAGCATGTGGGGTGGTGCGTTAATATCGTCGGTATTAGGCACGCAGTTGCCTGGCCCAGGTACTGTCTATTTAACGCAATCATTAAACTTTTTCCTGCCGGTTGAGCTTGGCGACGAAGTATTAGTGCGAGTAACAGTAAGAGAAAAAATCGCTAGCAAAAATCAGCTTGTATTCGATTGCGAATGCTTTAATCAAGACGGTGAACTCGTTATCAAAGGCGAGGCCAAAGTCATCGCCCCTACCGTCAAAATTCGCCGTCCACGAGCAGCAATACCCGAAGTACATTTACATGAGCATGCTGCGCACTATCAACAATTAATTGAAAAAACTAAAAACATCGATCCTATTAGGGTAGCCGTCGTTCACCCTTGTGACGAAGTGTCCTTGCTTGGTGCCATAGAAGCAAAAGATAAAGGCATAATTGAGCCAATATTAATAGGTCCAAAAGCAAAAATTATAGCTACCGCTGAAAAAGCTTCGTGTAACTTGGATGGCATCAAAATAATAAACGTCCCTCACAGTCATGCGGCGGCTGCAGCAGCAGTTGAAGAAGTTCGCGCGAACCACGTAGATGCCATCATGAAAGGGAAATTGCATACTGACGAGCTGATGAGCCCTATTGTAGATGCAAAGAACGGCTTGCGTACTGAGCGAAGAATGAGCCACATATTCGCCTTAGATGTGCCCACTTATCACAAAGCACTATTTATTACCGATGCGGCCATTAATATTGCGCCCGATTTGACAACAAAACGCGATATCGTTCAAAACGCAATTGAATTACTTCACACCTTGGGTAACTCGTCACCTAAAGTCGCCATTTTATCGGCGGTAGAAACGATTAATGCCAAAATGCTTTCCACTATAGATGCTGCAGCCTTATGTAAAATGGCAGAACGAATGCAAATTACTGGTGGTATTCTTGATGGCCCATTAGCTTTTGATAATGCCATTTCAAAAGCTTCTGCGGCAAGCAAAGAACTTGTATCTGAAGTAGCGGGCGATGCAGATATACTGCTTGCCCCCGACCTTGAGGCCGCGAATATGTTAGCAAAACAGCTCATATATTTAGCCGGTGCAGAATCAGCAGGTATTGTTTTAGGAGCAACGGTTCCTATCATATTAACCAGCCGCTCCGACGGCATATTGTCAAGGCTCGCTTCTTGTGTATTAGCGCAACTTTATGTTCACCATCGGTCCATCGAAAAACACGCTATTCAACTGCCTATTGATAAATATGGCGGAAATGAACCTCCTACCTATACCAAGCAGATACTGTTATGACCGATGCAATACTGGTCCTAAACGCGGGTTCTTCAAGTATTAAATTTGCTATCTACGCTCACACAAATGTTAGATCACCGGCATTAATGAGCGGTAAAGTTATTAACCTTAGCCATACCCCTCAGTTTTTAGCCAATGGAGTCGATGGCAGACCATTGCCTCAAAAAAATATGATGACGTTTGACGAAACGACAACTCATGAAAATATTGTATCGTGGCTACTTGGCTGGGTTGAGCATGAAAATCAGGGATACACTATCAGGTGTGTTGGGCATCGCGTTGTGCACGGAGGGCGTGACTATGCGAAGCCGATCCTGCTGACCACCAGCATAATTTCACAACTAAAAGCACTCGTTCCATTAGCTCCACTGCATCAGCCACATAGCTTATCTGCCATTGCGGCCGTGTCCAAGTGGGCGCCTAAATTACCCCAAGTAGCTTGTTTTGACACCAGTTATCATTATACGCAAGAGCCGCTTGCTCGATTTTTTGCGCTTCCTCGAGAATGGTATGACAGAGGTATAATCCGATATGGTTTCCACGGCCTTTCATACCAATATATTGCCAATAGCTTACCGTGTTACTTAGGGGAGCTAGCTGAAGGCAGAGTGATTGTTGCTCACCTGGGTAACGGTGCCAGCATGTGTGCTATGAAAAAAAGACAAAGTGTTGCCACCAGTATGGGATTTACTGCACTCGATGGCTTGATGATGGGCCAACGTTGCGGAAGCCTCGATCCGGGTGTTGTTGTCCACCTTGTGCGCCACTATAAGATGAGTATTGAAGAAATAGAACACATGCTTTACAACGATTCAGGACTACTCGGTGTTTCGGGCATTAGCAACAATATGCAGGTATTGCAAAACAGCAGTCATCCACACGCAAAGCAGGCTATTGAATTATTTTGCTATAAAGCCGTTCAAGAGTTATCGTCGTTGGTGAGTACCATAAATGGTATTGACGCTATCGTTTTCACAGCGGGTATCGGTGAAAATTCAGCGCAAATACGGCAACAAATTTGTGACCGTCTAACCTGGCTAGGCGTCAGCCTTGACACTGGCGCAAATACAACTCACCAACATGTTATTAGTCACCCAGATTCGCTTGTGAAAGTACTTATCATTCCAACCAATGAAGAACTTATTATCGCACAGGAAACCCAATCGTTGATAACAACGCAGTAAGTATAAATAACCGGGCCCCCGAGTAGTTACAAAAAAATCAGTGACTATAGGTGCAATGTATAAGTAGTCAAAGCGCTATCCTCCGGATGTATTTTTGCCGTCATTCCAAAATGCTTAGCCAACTTGTGCATTCTGTAATTGGTGCTTAAGTCGGTCGAAAAAAGTTTTTTAACGTTGTTACTTTTAGCATGTTTTACTAACGCATTTAACAACACAGTCGCAATTTCTTCATATGGATATTCATCTGCAACGGTGATTGCCATTTCACATTCACCCGGCTTGTCGCTGGCAGCGTAGCGACAAACACCCACCTCTTTTTCGCCATCCGGACTATCTACTGTAGCAATATATGCCATGGTATTTATATAATCGATGTTACACAACACAGTTACCATGGACGGTGATAAATCTTTTATTCCTTCAAAAAAGCGCTCATATTTTGTTTGTAGCGAGAGGTTGTGAACAAAAGAGGCTTCGATTTCCTTATCCTCAGGCGTAATCGGGCGAATGGTAACCTCAAGCTCACCAATATTAACATGTTGGTGATCGCTTACGAGTTGCTCAGTCATGCTATTTCTCCTTATACCTCGGTGCATAGTTGTCGTTATATTGAATATTCTCTTATGATTTTTCCATCATAGGAGCGCCAGTTTTGAACAGCAATTAGGGATAGCCACATTTCACTGGGGCAGGTAGCAAATAATGGTGCATCAAACTTTGTTAGGAAAGTGAACAGTGGGTCATCTAATCCACTACGGGCAATATAAAAAAGAACACCGTTCCCGCGGGACTATTACTTGAATAGTGAATACGACCACCGTGCTCCTGAAGAATACTTTTTGAAATAGACAACCCAATACCCATTCCGTTTTCTTTAGTTGAAGAAAATGCGGTGAATAGCTTATCTGTCATTTTATTAGAAAGGCCGCAGCCACTGTCAATAACGGCGATTTTAACTGCTGTTTGGCGATTTGGGCGGTGAGGTGTTTGTGATATAAGATCGGCTCTTAGCTCTATAGTACTTCCGTTCTTCAATTTGGAAACTTCCATCGCTTCCATACCATTACGCAATAAATTAAGCATCACTTGCTGCATTTGAACAATATCAACGAACACGTGAGTACCGCTTTTACAGCGGCTAGTTTTAATACTGATGTTTCGTATTTTAGCATCGGATTCTGCCAATTTAACGACATCGTCAATCAATACATTACAATCAACCAGTTCTTTTTGCCTATCACCTTGCTTAGTCATAACTTGCATGCGCTCAAGCACTGCACCTGCTCGCCGAGCATGCTGACTTACCTTTTCAAATATTTCAGGGAGCCGTTCAAACTTGCCGCTATTACATAAACTTTTACCCGATTGAGAGAATAAGGATATCGCGGTCAAAGGCTGACTTACTTCATGCGCAATACCGGCCGCCATCTCCCCCAAAGAATTGAGCCTTTCAACATGCGCCATTTGTTCGATGTGCTTTCGTGCTTGCTCTGCTGCAGCTCTTTGTAGAGTAATGTCTCTAATTAATCCAACAAACATCGTCTTTTCATGGGATTGAATTTCACTAATTGATAAGTGAATGGCAAACACGCTTCCATCTTTGCGCTTCGCTTGAAGCTCTCGCCCAACACCAATGATATTCGCTTGGTGATTGCGTAAATAGTTGGATAAATATTGGTCATGATGATCTGCGTAGGAGCTTGGCATAAGTGATTTAATGTTTTTGTTTTTAACCTCATCAAAGGTATATCCAAACATTGCTTGCGCAGCATTATTGAAGCTTTTGATCAAACCGGTGTGATCAATAGTGACAACGCCCTCTGAAACTGAGCTGACAATTGCATCAGAGAATGCGTGAATACTTAAAACTTCTTTTTCCACCAGTTTAACTGTCGTAATGTCGGTAATGAATCCTTCTACAATCAATTTATTGTGCAACATAGAGAAAACAGCTTCACCTCTTTCCCAAACAAGCCGAACATCTTTGTTTTTCGTAATGATGCGATATTCAAGTTCAAAAATCGTCTTATTGCTTAGCGCTCGTTCAACGACCTCACATACATGTGCGTAGTCATCAGGGTGAATTAACTTTCCCCATAACACGTCACTCGACTCAAACGCGTCTTGAGACCAGCCAGTGAGGTCCTCACAGCCTTCGCTCACTAAAATTATCGGCCAGTCTGGCAGGTTATGAGCTTGATAAGCCATGCCCGGTAGATTATTGAGTAAGTGTCTTACATTATTCCGGTCATCTAGTATTAGTCTTGCTTTATTCCGTGCAACTACCGTCAGGTATATTGCTAAACTCACGGAAATGACTAACAGCGCAACCAACGCGCTCAAAATAATCAGCATTCGATAATAAGCTCCATGTCAGTTGCACCTTTACATAACAACTTGCAAATAATGTTGAAAACTTCAGTTTGAAATTAACGTTATTTATACGCCACCCTGCTTCTGCTAATCTAACAATAGACTGCATAATGAAGCTATGCAATATCACTGCAGGTTTAACGCTTCTAACTTAATTTTTTTCGTTACAAAGCTTGCCATAATTCCACCGGAGTCAATGCCGGACGAATAGGCACAAAAACCAAGAGGTCAAAAACCAAGGGGCCATAGCACATGAAACTTATCTGTTTCATGTACTCTGGCCCCTTGGTTTTTGGTTTGCTCTGAGCCCTTGGCTTGCTTAGTTTACGGGTGGAGTATAGGAATGATTGTTTACACACAATATTTTTGTTAGTTTCAGGGCAACAACATCTTTCCGACTTTAAGAATCGCACTACAATGAATCTTGCTGCCTTAATTCAGCCACAAACCCAACAAAAAATTGAATCTTTATACAAAGTTTTCTCTGGGTTGAGTGAATCTGAACAATTCCTACTACTGGTTTTAGCTGTGATCTACAAACCGATTGGCATTATAAAACTCGACCAAATAGTCGATTTATTAGACAGTAGAGGCTTCGTCCTAAATACAAAAAAAGAACGGCGTTTAAGCGCAGAGCAAAAAGACCATTTGATTAAGCATTCTCTCTTAATATCGACGAGAGATGGCTTACAGGTCAATCGACTATTAGCTAACAAATTAACGTCTGAAATTAACCAACTACAAACCTCATTTGCCTGCACAGCACAAGAAAAACTCATTGAAATCATCATGACTGCGGAAGAGGTTGTGCCGGTAATTAATAGCCATATATGGCAGAAAAAAGCGGTCGATAAACGCAGGGTTATTCGAGACCTTTTTTATATGGGCCTAATAGAACAATTTGAAAGTGAATTGGCGTTCAATAAAAACTCTCAAATTATTGATCATGTTAAAAATGGCATTTTGGTAGAAATTTTATTTTTACCCTTTAATTTGGGGACTTTTTTACAACTTCCAGCGATGATGCAATATCAAGCGTTCGCTACACTCATTCGAACCTTTCAAATACAGGGAGAAGCTTGCGACTACCCTATCCAATTGCTAGAGCAAGTTTGCGCAGCACACAGCGATAAAACAAGCCCATCATTCAATTCGCACTGCCATCATTTACTCGCAGAACAATATTTATATCAAATGCGCTTTGACGATTTTGAACGCCTACAAGATCCTGAGGATAACAGCAGCTATGGATTGCAGTTACAAGGCGCATATTCCTTTTTAACCGGCGATAACCAGCAAGCCATCGTCTATTTTGAAAAAGCCTTGATAGCAAAAAACAAAATCACTAAACGTAAGAAGCAGTATTTGAATGAGGTTCTCGGATATTTCTATAAACTAGCGCTCATGGTTGAAGCTAATCAGCATGATGTTAGTTACTTTTCAAAAGCCATACAGCAGGTTGAATTTGAAGAGAGTGATCGCAAAGTGAACAGCGATTTTTATAGTGTTGGCCGCAGTGTTTTGAAACCTATTCAGAGCTTATCCACTGGCGAAAAATACAGCGTTAACGTTAAGTATAGCTGTGCCGATGCCGAGATTGACTTTCTTGGACACCAACTCGGTTACTTCAATTATTTACTGGCGCAAGTTTGGTGTAACCAAAGCAAAGACCCCGCGTTAGCCCAATTGGCGTTAAAGTACCAGGCTAATTTTGAGCAACTTGCCTATCCCTTATTCGCCCAATTGTGCGAACAGTTAGCGGCGAGTTTTAGTAATAAAGAACCACGTATTGAACCAAAGTTGCTGGATATTACCGCCCTTGTGAAAACAAAATCTCAGTGGGATTTAGCCCTCGACAAGTTAATTGCACTTAATCCAAACGCTGAAACCGCGTTAGCGCCAGCCCCTGAGGCAGAAGCCAAACCCATTCGCTTAATTTGGGAGCTAGTGCAGGATTATGGAAACAGCTTGGTAGCACGAGAGCAAAAGTTGAATAAAGCAGGTTGGACTAAAGGCCGAATAATATCGCTGAAGCGGCTGAAGGAAGAAACCGAGCTGTTTGATTACCTAAGCGAAAGCGATAAGAAAATTTGCGCTACTATTACCGCACAACAAAGTTGGGGATACTACTCAAAAGTTGAATATTCGCTGCAGGGATTGCCAGCCTTAAATGCGGCAGTTGGGATTGAAAATTTATATAAAGCTGACATTCTTGAGCACCCTATTGAGCTAATAAAGCGTGAACCTGAATTGCTAGTTAGTCAGCAAGGCGATCAACTGTGTTTGAGCATTGCCGATTTATCGGACGATATCGACGATGAATTCGAAGAACAATTTGATGATCATAGAGCGCACAGCACATACAAGCTAAAACCCATTTCTGATGATCAGTATCAACTCACCGTGTTTTCACCTGATCATATTAAGGTGGCTAAAATTATTGGAGAAGGTGGTCTACTCATTCCCATTAGTGCAAAACAAAAAGCGCTAGAGGGTATCTCCGCCATTGCGCCTTTTTTAAATATTCAATCTGATATTGCTGAGCTCGATACTGGCCTAGAAACACATGAATGTGATCGTAATTTGGTCGTGAATATCCAGCCGACGCAAAGCGGCCTAGCATTTACCTGCGTGGTGATGCCGTTTGGTGAAAATGGTCCTATGTATAAACCCGGCACTGGTAACGCCAGCTTAAGCACCGACATTAAGGGCAAACGAATTGCCACTCAGCGCGACTTATTGCGTGAAGAAACACTGCTGGACCAACTCGACCAAGCTTGCCCCGCTTTTTTGGATATGCCCGACAACGTATTGTTGTTAGACGACTTACAAACGGCCCTTGCAGCTCTTGAGCAGCTAGAAGCGGCCATTGCCCAGACAGACTTTGACTTACTTTTGCGCTGGCCCAAAGGCAAAAAGATTAGCCTAACGAAAAAGTTAGACAGCGAGCACCTGCAGCTCGCGGTTGGTAAAAAAAGTGAGTGGTTTGATATTACCGGCAATCTGCAAGTTAATAACGAACAAGTGATTGAATTGCGTAAATTACTGGAACTTGTTAGAACCAGCAACGGTCGTTTTATTGAGCTGGGCGCTGACCAAATACTTGCGCTATCTGACGATTTACGCCACAAACTCGAGCAAATTAACCAACTTACCGATGACGGTAAGTTTCACCCGCTTGCTAGCTTGCAAATGGAGGAAGCAACAACCGGTATGCGCATGAAAACTATCCATGCGTGGGACGAGCAAACTCAAAAAATGCATCAAGCAAATACCATTGAGCCAAAAATTCCGTCCACCTTTCAAGCGCAGTTACGGGAATACCAAATAGCAGGTTTCGACTGGGCATCACGTTTAGCGCATTGGGGCGCAGGTGCCTGTTTAGCAGACGACATGGGTTTGGGCAAAACCTTGCAAGCCCTCGCTGTTCTATTGACTAGAGCGAGCCAAGGTCCAAGTTTGGTCATTGCCCCAACATCAGTTTGCTTCAACTGGCAGCAAGAGGCATTAAAGTTTGCGCCTACACTGAACATAAAGCTATTTGCTGATGCGCCTAGCACCTTGCAACGCATCGAGCTATTAAACGATTTAAAGCCCTTCGACTGCGTGATTATCAGTTACGGCCTATTGCAGCGGGAAACTGACATACTCAAAGAAGTGCGCTGGCACAGCATTGTTGCCGACGAAGCCCAAGCGCTAAAAAACCCATTAACCAAGCGCACTAAAGCCGCGATTGCATTGAAGGGTGACTTCAAAATGATCACCACCGGCACGCCTATTGAAAATGATTTGACTGAACTTTGGAGCTTATTCCGTTTCATTAATCCCGGCTTGCTTGGCAACTTGAAGCGCTTCGGTCAACGATTCTCAACGCCCATTGAAAACGCTAAAGAAGATAAGCTAGCGGCACGAAAAGCGAGCCAAGGGCTAAAAGCCTTAATCCAACCTTTTATTTTGCGCCGAATGAAAAACCAAGTGTTAACTGAATTGCCGTCACGCACAGACATTACTATTCAAGTAGAAATGAGCCAGAAAGAGCGTGACTTTTATGAGGCCCTACGACTAAATGCCATAGACAATATTAGCCAAGCAGGCCAACAGGTGAATGCGGGTGAGCAGCGCATACGAATGCTTGCCGAGTTAGTGAAACTGCGCCAAGCCTGCTGCCACCCTAAACTCGTTATGGCAGAAACCGACATTTCAAGCGCTAAACTAGCTGCTCTCAACGAATTACTAGACGAGTTAACACTGAACAATCACAAAGCTCTCATTTTTAGTCAGTTTGTGGGACACTTAAAGATAATAAAACAGCACTTAGAAGCCAAAGGGTTTAGCTACCAGTATTTAGATGGTTCGACGCCACAAAAAGAGCGACAAAAACGCGTTAATGCATTTCAGGCCGGCGAAGGCGATATATTTTTAATCAGCTTAAAAGCCGGTGGTTCAGGTTTAAACCTGACTGCTGCAGACTATGTAATACATATGGATCCTTGGTGGAATCCTGCCGTAGAAGAACAAGCCTCTGATCGCGCCCATCGCATGGGACAAAAACGCCCAGTGACCATTTATCGATTAATTACCCAAAATACGATAGAGGAAAAGATTGTCGCCTTACACCAACATAAACGTGATTTGGCGGATAAGCTACTGTCAGGTAACGAGGCAGCCACGAAGCTTTCGGTAGACGACATGCTGAATCTTCTGAAAGACACGCTGTAAGTATCAAATTCGTCAATTTACGTATTAACATTAAACAAAAGAAAATAACTCTATGCAAAAAATGAATTCCCCTGTGACATTTAAAAATGGTATGAGTATGCCTAATCGATTTATGCTTGCTCCATTAACCAATACCCAAAGCCATGCTGACGGCAAACTCTCTGATGAAGAGTTTCATTGGTTAACCATGCGAGCAGAAGGTGGCTTTGGCTTAACCATGACCTGCGCTTCACACGTCCAGTTTGTTGGCAAAGGCTTTCCTGGCCAATTGGGTATTTATGATGATGCACATACTGAAGGTCACACACGTTTAGCGAGCGCGATTAAAGCGAACAATAGTTTAGCTATTTTACAATTGCATCATGCTGGTTTGCGTTCTCCAGAAGATCAAATTGGACAACAGCCTGTTTCTGCATCGGATGTTGAAAAACAAAATGCACGCGGCTTGTCTCTGCAGGAAGTTCAGCAACTGCGCGATGATTTCATTGCAGCTGCGGTGCGTTCACAAAAAAGTGGCTACAATGGCGTGGAAGTGCATGGCGCTCACGGCTATATCTTGACCCAGTTTCTAAGCGCCGAGATCAATAAACGCGATGACCAATACGGTGGCAGTTTAGAAAACCGTTCACGCTTGCTTTTTGAAATCGTCGATGGCATCCGAAGCACTTGCGGCCCCGACTTTTTATTAGGTGTGCGCTTGTCTCCAGAACGATTTGGTATGCAGCTAGACGAAGTAAAAACCGTTTGCGAACAGTTAATTAATGAGCACGATATCGACTTTTTAGATATTTCACTTTGGGACGTTTTTAAACAACCCGAAGATAAGGCTTTCCAAGACAAAAGCTTGCTGCAGCACTTTACCGACATAGACTACAAAAATGTAAAACTGACAGTGGCTGGAAAAATAACGACAGGCGCTGAAGTGCAGGCAGTTTTAGACACCGGCGTTGATTTTGTCACCATTGGTCGCTCTGCTATTTTACATCACGACTTCCCCAAGCTAGTCATTGCTAACCCTGACTTTACGCCTGCAGAACTTCCAGTATCCGAAGCGCATTTAGTGAAAGAAGGCCTAAGTGAGAAGTTTCTGACCTATATGAAAAGTTGGGACGGTTTTGTAAAAGTAGAATAACCGAACTAAGTATCCTTCGGATAAACGTTAGTAAGCGTTTGCTGAGGCGAGATCGAAAGAACTTGTTTTTGCGAGCGCCTTAGCCTTGTTAGAAAGGCCTTATCTGTTAATCTTGAATGATAAATTCAACTCTATATCAGCCGCACAGAGAATCAAGTATGCACAGTCACAATCACCACCACCATCATCACGGAAGCGGCGAAAGTGCCTCTAAACGGATCGGCTGGGCATTTTTTCTCAACGTCATTTTCACAATCATCGAATTTATTGGTGGATGGCTAACTAACAGCACCGCCATTATGGCTGATGCCGTGCATGATTTAGGGGACAGTTTGTCCATAGGCACGGCTTGGGTACTTAATAAACTCAGCGATAAAGAGGCAAACAACACTTTTTCCTATGGCTTTAAACGCTTTTCCTTATTGGGTGCGTTAATTAATGGCATCGTCCTCACAATTGGCTCCGTTTGGATCTTACTTGAAGCTATACCAAGGCTAACAGCGCCAGAAATGCCGCAGGCTGAAGGGATGTTGCTACTGTCCATTTTTGGCATTGCAGTAAACGGCTTTGCAGCCTATAAATTAAGTGATGGCGACTCACTAAATGAGCGTGTTCTCAACTGGCATTTAATTGAAGATGTGCTCGGATGGGTAGCTGTTCTAATTGTTTCAATCGTCCTAATGTTTAAACCGTGGCCTATATTGGATCCTATCTTATCTATTGGTTTTACGCTGTTTATCCTATTTAATGTTGGGCGCAATTTGAAAGAAACTATCCTACTGTTTTTGCAGGCCACGCCTGACGAGAAGCAGGTTGAAGAAGTGAGAAACGTGCTTGTAACAAAACCCGAAGTGAGCGACCTACATCACTTTCACATTTGGTCACTTGATGGCGAAAACAGCGTCATGACCGCACACCTCGTATTAAACGCAGAGGTGAGCGTAGCGCAAATAAAAAACCTCAAACTTCAGCTTCAAGAAGAACTAGCTACATTTGAATTTGCTCACACCACTATCGAATTAGAGTTTGCTGATGAGCAGTGCCGAGATAACGATAAGCACAACTAAAAAGCGGATCTAGCTGACGCAATCTCATTAAAAATCACTCAAAGGAGAAAAAATGACAACTATTGGTATCGGCACACAAACACCAGAGCAGGCGCTTGGAACACTCAGCGATATGACAACTGCGCTTAAACCAATTAAAACTGAAGAGCACCTAGCGCGTATTGCTAAAGCCCAAGCATATATGCACGCAAACAATATCGACGCGATTTATCTTAACGCCGGCAGCAACCTCACCTATTTCACAGGCATGAAATGGTATGCAAGTGAGCGTATGGTTGGCGCGATATTACCCGCCACGGGTGATGTGCAATATATCGCACCTTATTTTGAGATTGGCACATTAAACGGCTTTAAAGTGATTGAAGGACCAATCCACGGTTGGCAGGAACACGAAAGCCCTTACGCCTTATTTGTCACAATATTAAATCAATTAGCGATTAGCGACACGGCAACTATCGGCATTGACGAAAGCGCGCAGTTTTTTATATTCGACGGGATAAATAAAGCGCAAACCGGCTTGAAACTTGTCAACGCGAAGGAAGTGACCGCTCACTGCAGAATGCATAAATCCGATAACGAAATTGCATTAATGCAGGGCGCAATGAACATGACACTGGCAGTGCATCAAGCAACGGCAAGCATGCTTTACGAGGGTATCAGCACCACTGAAGTAGAAGCGTTTATAAAGCAGGCACACCAAAAAGTGGGTGCGCCAGGTAACTATTTTTGTATCGTTTTATTTGGCGTTGCCACCTCTTTTCCACACGGCGTTAAAGATGCACAAGTGCTAAAGAAGGGCGATATGGTGTTAATAGATACCGGCTGTAGAGTGCACGATTATCTATCCGATATTACCCGCACATACGTTTTTGGTGAACCCACAACTCGGCAACGGCAGTTTTGGGATATGGAAAAAGCGGCACAAATCGCCGCCTTCGATGCAGCCCAAATTGGTGTGCCTTGCGAAGCTGTCGATGGCGCCGCTCGTGACTATTTAGCCTCACAAGGTTTAGGCCCTGAATATCAAACACCGGGCTGCCCGCATCGCACAGGCCACGGAATCGGTTTGGATATTCATGAATGGCCATACTTAGTGGGCGGGAATAAAACACCGCTAGCCACAGGCATGTGCTTTAGTAACGAACCGATGCTGGTGATACCTGACGAATTTGGGATCCGCTTAGAAGATCATTTTTACATGACCGACAGCGGCCCTCGTTGGTTCACGGAGCCAAGTAACAGCATCGATAATCCGTTTGGATGATAACAGCGCGCCAAGCGTAACAACTCCGTTTATTTGCCAAGTTTGAGGCGCTTAGTCGTTTCTCATACAATTAAGGCAGCATGAACGGAGCCGTTCGACTGCTCTTCGACCTTGCAACGTGCGCAGGTGACCCCTGCGCGACAACTAATCCACCTTCATCGCCAGCGCCGGGACCGATGTCAATAACCCAATCGCTGTTGCTAGCAACCTGCATATCATGCTCGACCATGATGACGGTATTACCTGCGTCAACCAGCCCATTCAATTGCAGCATTAACATCGAGACATCGGCTGGGTGCAAGCCAGTCGTTGGCTCATCGAGCACATAAAGCGTATCACCGCGCTGTGACCTCTGTAATTCTGTTGCAAGTTTGATGCGCTGAGCCTCACCGCCTGATAACTCTGTGGCAGGCTGGCCGAGTCTCAAATAGCCGAGACCAACCTGAAGCAAGGCATCCAATGCACGCGCCACTAAAGGTTCACTTTCAAAGAATGCGCGCGCAGACTCTACGGTTAAATCTAACACTTCGGCGATATTCTTGTCGCGATAGCTTATCTCCAGCGTCTTGTCGTTGTAACGCTGCCCTTGGCACACGGAACATGGTGAATAAACGCTTGGCAGAAACAGTAGCTCGACACTAACAAATCCAACCCCGTCACAATTCGAACAGCGCCCCTTTGCTACGTTAAACGAGAAGCGCCCAGCATCATAGCGTCGCGCTTTTGATTCACGCGTTGAAGCAAACAGCTTACGCACGTGATCAAACAAGCCGGTATATGTGGCAAGATTAGAGCGCGGAGTGCGGCCAATTGGCTTCTGATCAACACTAACTAAGCGCTTCACATGCTCCATTCCCGCAACAATTTGTCCGCGAGTTGAAGTGTCTAACTCCCGCTCGAGTAAGTCCGCCTCACCATTAGGCTCATCGACCGTCTTTTTTTGGCCAAGCGCATCGTAAACCAGTTCAACCAGTGCCTGACTCACAAGACTAGATTTGCCAGAACCCGATACGCCGGTAACCGTCGACATCACACCGAGTGGAAAATCAACGTTCAGCCCCTGAAGATTATTGCGTTCTACTCCCGCTAACTTCAACCAAGCTGCAGGCGCTCGCTGTGCCTTTTTGGCGCTAGCCGTGGCTGCGAAAATGTGGCTCCTAGTATGCGATTCGGTAACGTCACGCAAGCCCTCTATCGGACCATTGTAGACAACTTCACCACCATGGCTGCCCGCATTAGGGCCAATGTCTACTATCCAGTCTGCGTGTTGAATAACGCTTACGTCATGTTCAACCACAAATAATGAATTGCCAGCGCGTATCAGTTCATCTAATGCGCCTAATAAGGCCTGAGTGTCGGCGGGGTGCAAACCTGCAGACGGTTCGTCTAGTACATAAACAACGCCAAACAGCTTTGAGCGAATTTGAGTTGCTAGGCGCAGACGCTGCAGTTCACCGCCAGATAAGGTGGGAGTGCCTCGCTCTAACGACAGATAACCTAAGCCAAGCGTTGTGAGTGCATCAACACGCGCCAAAATATCACGCGTAATTCGTTGTGCAACGATGTTTTTTTCTTTATGCGAGCTATGCAACCCATCCGCCGTATGAGCTTTACTTTCGGCTTCACGCAGCCGCTCAGCAAGCTCACTAAGCGTTAAGCGCGACAGTTCTCCAATGTCGAGCCCAGCAAACTTCACCTGCAAAGACGCTTGCTTGAGTTTCTTCCCTTCACAGTCTGGACATTCAGATATTTGCATAAATTGAGAAACACGCTTTTTGGTTCTTTGACTTTGAGTAGTAGCGAATGAATTGAGGATGAAGTGCTTTGCGCTCGCAAATGTGCCCATGTAACGCGGCTCTTCGCCATTTTCGATAGCTTCAAGCGTGCGTGCGGAGTCGTATTCGGGGAAAACCGGCACGGTCGGGGTTTCTTCCGTAAACAAGATCCAGTCTCGCGTTTTCTTCGGTAACAGTTTCCACGGCACATCAATGTCGTGCCCCAGTGAAACCAGTATACGGCTAAGGTTTTTACCCTGCCACGCGGGCGGCCAAGCAGCAATAGCGCCCTCACGAATTGTTTTTGTCGCATCAGGCACAAGCATCTTTTCGGTCACTTCAAAAACTCGCCCTATTCCATGGCATTTAGGACAAGCACCGTCTGGTGTATTCGGAGAAAAGGAATCGGCGTAAAGTATTCCTTGTCCTTGCGGATACTCTCCGGCGCGGGAGTAAAGCATGCGCAGCCCATTTGAAATTGTGGTGACACTGCCTACAGATGAACGAACCGAAGGCGCGCCTCTTTGTTGCTGCATTGCGACCGCTGGCGGCAAGCCTTCGATCGAATCAACGTCAGGTTCTTCTACTTGATCAATGAGTCGGCGCGCAAAAGGAGAGACTGAATCAAGATAGCGCCGCTGTGATTCGGCAAATAATGTTCCAAAAGCGAGTGACGATTTTCCAGAGCCGGAAATGCCGGTGAAAACGACGAGTGCGTTGCGAGGTAAATCTATGTCGATATTCTTTAAGTTGTGTACGCGCGCTCCGCGCACTTGAATGCAGTTTTCAGCATCGCAGAGGACGCTATTAGTTTTCTTTTCGACGATGGTTGGTTCTCCCGTAACAGTAGACATAAAAATTAATAATAACCTATCCAGCCCACATACGTAATGAGTGAGCTCATTCAAAATGCAAGCTTGGTCGTTCTCACCGGCATAGGCTGTCTTAATTACTCGATGATTAACTCACCTACGTACATTTTCATTTGACAGTGAAACGCATAGTGACCAGACGGTGAAGCGGGTATTGTCACACTCTCTTGCTTGTTCAGCGGCAGCGTTGCATTAATCTCTAAATCAGGAATGAGTAGAGTTTCCGCGCAAGATGACAGGTCGCGCCTTGTAAACATAAGCACAGTCTCTTTATTTGCAGGTATTTTGATTTTGGACGGCTGGTATACGCCATCTTTGACAATCACCTCAACACGGCCTTCTTGCAGCGCAACACTTGACGATTTATAAAGCCAAAACCACCAAACAATAATGGCGATAAGGGCCACGCCGATTAAATTTATCCATAACATAACTCAATACTCCTAATGTTCTTTTGCTTTAAAAAAACGCAGGCGATTGGCGTTTGTCACCACGGTGAGTGAGGAAAATGCCATTGCAGCACCCGCAATCACTGGGCTCAATAACAAGCCAAAAAACGGATAAAGCACGCCAGCCGCAATGGGCACGCCAGCCACGTTATAGATAAATGCGCCAAACAAGTTTTGCCTAATATTGCTTAGCGTCGCTTTGCTCACAGCGATTGCATCAGCTAATCCATGCAAAGAACCCCGCATGAGGGTGATATCGGCGCTTTCTATCGCTACATCAGTGCCTGTTCCGATAGCAAAGCCAACATTTGCTTGAGCTAAAGCCGGCGCGTCATTGATACCGTCACCGGTCATGCCTACTATTTCCCCATCACTTTGCAACTCAACGACTTTCTTTGCTTTGTCCTCAGGCAAGACTTCAGCAACGTATTCACTGATACCGACTTTTTCTGCTATCGCCTTTGCTGTGAGTCTATTGTCACCTGTCAACATCACAACTCGGATACCGCTGTTCTGTAAGCGTTTAATCGCTTCGATAGAGTCACTTTTAATTGGGTCAGCAACCGCAATTACCGCCGCTAACTCATTGTTGACCGCGAAGTACATAGGCGTTTTTGCTTCTTCAGCGAATGCTTGTGCTTTGTCGATGAACGCTTCTATGTTGATGCCGCGCTTAGCCATTAGCTTTTCGTTACCAAACAACAGCACGCTGTCATCTAACTTAGCTTCAACACCTTGCCCTGCAATCGACGCAAACCCAGTGACCTTTTTAGGCTCGATCCCCTGCTCCTTGGCACTCTCCACTATCGCCATTGCCAGTGGATGCTCAGAGCCTGCTTCTATGCTCGCGGCGAACATCAATACTTCTTCTCGCGTTAGCTTATTTGCAACAAGTACATCGGTGACTTTTGGCGCACCTTCAGTGATCGTGCCGGTTTTGTCTAAAATCATCGTTGTTATTGTTGATGCGCTTTGCAATGCTTCGCCGTTTCTTATTAATACACCAGCTTCAGCCGCTTTACCTACACCCACCATGACCGACATTGGCGTAGCCAAACCAAGTGCACAGGGGCAGGCAATGATCAACACAGTCGTGGCCGATACAATGGCAAAAGCAATACTTGGAGTGGGTCCAAAATTTAACCAAGCGAGTGCACTCAACACCGCAATGATCATAATAACCGGCACAAAATAGGCAGAAATCACGTCTGCCATTCGACCAATAGGGGGCTTAGAGTTTTGAGCTCGCTTCACCATATTGATGATTTGCGCTAATGCGGTATCTTTGCCTACTCGCGTTGCTTTGAACACTATCGAGCCAGATTTGTTAATAGTACCAGCAACGACTTTATCACCTTGCGTTTTCTCGACAGGCATAGGTTCGCCCGTTAGCATCGACTCATCTATCGCTGTGTGCCCTTCAGTCACCACACCATCGACGGATATTTTTTCACCCGGGCGCACTCTCACCAAATCATCAAGCAGGACATTTTCAATGGGAATATCAATGTCTTTATTGTCTCGAATTACCCTAGCGGTTTTAGACTGCAAACCAATCAGTCTTTTAATCGCTTCAGAGGTTTTGCCACGGGCTTTCACTTCCAAGGCTAAACCAAGGTTAATTAAACCGATAATCATCGCAGTCGCCTCAAAATAAATGTGCCTTGCCATGAGAGGGAGTAAGTCAGGCACCGCGACTACCACCATGGAATATATCCAAGCGGTGCCTGTACCTAATGCAATTAAGGTATCCATGTTGGCAGAATGATTTTTAAAAGAGTGCCACGCGCCAATGTAAAAATGCTTACCCGAAAATATCATGACGCCCAGCGTCAATAGCCCTACGGAGAACCATACCAACCTTTCTGTGCTTGTCGTCACGGTCATTTCACCAATTGCCAGCCCATAAATCATGAGTGGGACACCAATCAGCAAAGCAATAGACATATCGCGTATTAACTTTTTATAGTATTTCGCATCAGCCTTGTCTTTTTCATCAACCGCCTCTTCTTCTGATTCGCTTGTGTCAATTTTTGCGTTATACCCGGCTATTTCAACCGCTGAAATCAGAGAGGCATCCGCCACGTTGCCGACAACTACCACGGTTCGCTGTGCAAAATTCATTTCTGCGCTCTGGACGCCTTCAACGGAGTTAAGTGCTTTTTCAATTTTACTTACGCAACTGGCACAGCTTGCGCCGTCCACGATGAGATGGTGTTCTGATTGTCGATCGTTACTTGCTAGATTATTCGTGATTTTGTCGTCTGATGCATCTGGCTGTGTAGTATTTTTTGGCTTGCAACACGCATGCTTAGCTTCGACGGTGTTACTTTTGCTGACGTTATTCATAAAACTCTCCTTATCGAAGGTTGCATATATGACAATGTATTGCGCGTCCTTTTCGTGCACTTCTTTTTATAGAACTGTATAAAGTTACTTTTTGCGTGTTAATATACACCACGTGCAGTATCATTTTCTTTTTACCATCATAAACCTTGCAGCCGCTCAAAGGTCAAGCACTTATTTCTGCAGTTAAAATGACATTAAATAAACGATCATGTGCATACAATATACGGCCTCTTTACTAGCCTGAACGTACCCAAGTTGAACCAATAAGTAGTCCCCATGATTGAAATAATATTCCTCGCAATAGCCTTGAGCATGGATGCATTTGCAGTGTCCTTAACAATCGGCGTTAGCAATCCAAAGCAAATTCAAAAAATGGCGCTTTTAGCGGGTTTATACTTCGGCATTGCCCAAGGCTTAATGCCCTTGTTTGGCTATCTGGGAGGCGTTGCAATATTCGGATGGCTTGGTGAGTATACGCAATGGATAGCGTTTATCTTACTGCTTATTATTGGTATCAAAATGGTATACGAAGCGCTTACATCTCCACCCGAAAAAGGCGTAACATCGAAAAAATACTCACACCATGCATTATTGATGCTTGCAATTGCGACTAGCATCGACGCACTCGCTGCAGGTTTCACTTTAACCTTGATGAGTATAAACGGCATTTATGCCTGCATTATCATTGCTATTATCACATTTTTATTCAGCTACTCAGGTGTCCTTATGGGTCGGAGCTCATCCGTTTGGTTGGGTAATAAAGCTGAAATTTTTGGTGGTGTGGTGCTGATATTTTTAGGTTTTAAAGTGTTAATTTAAGTAACCTGACATGGCGCTAACTACAACATTCTATGCTAAGTCTCGCACCAATTTTGCAAACTTGAAAAAGAGGCGAGTGTGATATCTTCTTTTCTGCAACCATTCTTAGACTCGAATATTTCGCTAGCGCTCATCTAAATCTTCTTGCTCAGCCAATGCATAACATTAAGTAAGAACTGCTCATTCTGCTGGGCACCTTCCGATACCAATCCATGTTTTTCTCCAGTAGGAATATAGATTTGTGAGGTAAACATCATGGCCTCGGAGAACACTGCAACTCGACCGTCACCAACTTCTAATACAGCACCCTGAGACCAGCCCTCCATTGATACCCTTGGAGTTTCGGAATTAATCTGAAAAGGTATCTCGGGTAAAAGTGAAGTAGAACCTTTGCCTAAAATCAATAGTGCTTTGGCGTCGTTTGGTGCTTGAAAAGCTGAACCGCCAAATGTCCGTACCTGTCTTATTGATTTTGTCACGGGTTCAATAAGGCCATTAAAGGTATCTGCTCCATTATTATACTGCTGACTGGACTTCATCCCTTTTGTTATTGAGTGTTGAGCAAGGCTTTCATCATCAATACGAAAGATCGCTTTATCTACGTGACCATTGCTAAACTCAAAGCCAAAAGCAAGGGATAAGGACTCTGCAGCTTTTGGGAAGGGTATGTGGTCTGCAATTAGGAATAGAGAGCCTCCTTCAGATACCCACTGTTTAATCACTTGAACTTCTTTAGCATCAAACGCGTCGCGAAATGGCGGTGTCCAGTCTTGTCTGCCTGCGTCAAGAGCATTGGCGATAACCAAAATATCAGCCTGTTCCAAACCGGCTAATGTAAAAGCTTTTGTGCTACTTTTAACCGTGTAGCCGTCGCTGGCCAGAACTTTTGCAAATGCACTAAATCGACCATTCGCAGTATGAAAGTTATTGTGAGCCTCATCAATAAATACGACTGGACTGTTAAGTTTAGAAAAGCTTCTTGTCGTATTTTGAGGCTGGAAATCCGGGTCGGCCTGCTGAGGCAATCTATGGTTATCCGAGCAAGCAAAAGTGAGCACTACTGTAGAGCTAAGCAATAATATTCGTAAAAGTGGTTTCATATAATTTCCGTATAATTGCTTAGGAAGGTCGCTTTATGAGAATTGCTATACAGAGCTCATACGTCGACGATTAACAATATGCATCAGGCTAAATTCGTTTGCAAACAGCACCACTAAAATTCGAGTTACCTCTGTCGGTTTCACATTAGCGGACCAGTTTTATCTGCTAAGCGCGCAAACACTTCGAAAAATTAGAACGTTTTGCTCGCTAAATGTACATTGTAGTGAAAATTTTTGATGGTATTCTTGTTGCTCAACAAAACCCTAAACAATAGGAAACTTAACTATGATCGGCAAATTAAAATCGCTTCTACTCGTTTCTACCGCAATGCTTAGTGTCAATACTATGGCAAATACTACTTATACCATTGACCCGACGCACACTTCCGTTATTGCTACTTGGAATCATTTCGGTTTTTCTAATCCAACGGCCGCGTTTTCTGATGTATCGGGTTCTATTACTTATGACGCAGACAAGCCTTCCGCATCAACTATCTCCGTATCAATCCCTGTAAAAACAGTCGATACTTTTGTTCCTAAACTAACTGATGAGTTTATGGCTGAAGCGTACTTTGATGTCAGCACTTATCCAACAGCAACTTTTGAGAGCACTAAAGTTACCTCAACTGGTGAAAATACCTATGATGTTGCAGGTAGGCTAACCATAAAGGGAACCACGAAGCTCGTAGTGTTTAAAGCAACGTTGAACGGTAAAGGCCCGCATCCGATGACTCAAAAAGCAGCAATTGGCTTTGACGCAAGTACAACAATCAAACGTTCTGACTTTGGGATAGACCAGTATGTACCAAATGTTAGCGATGAAGTAACGTTGACCATCACTACTGAAGCGCAAGCAAACTAATCATTAACGAAACGGTTGATAAAAGCTCTTCGTAAGGTGTGTAAGTGTAGTAGGTACACTTAATAACATCAGAACAAGTCGAAATCTAATATCAACAGCTAGTGTGACTCCCTTAGCCCCAAAGTATAACTATGCTTTTGGGGCTTTTTTAGTTGATATTCCGAAGCCAACTAGTGCGCATAAAAGCCGAGTGTGGTTTTAAATGAAAGCCAAAGAAAATAATCAAAAGGATTCGTGGATGATTAATTTAAGTTACGTTTAGCTTCATAAGTAAGTATTTGATTCATGTATCTCTGGGTATCTGAAATTTCGTCAAGGCCATTAATCAATCTTTCTTTCAGGTATTTTGGTATATCGAAGTCATGTTTACCAAGTAAATCAGCACTGATGGTTTGCTCAACTAAGTCAATCGTTAGATCCTCACAACCACCTTGGTAATACTCTCGGTACTTTGTAAGAAACGCGGCGTTTACCTTAATCAGGAGGAGATTATTTTTTATCGCGTTATTAAAAAAAATATCGGCAAAACTTTCGGCTATTACGCAGTCTACGCCAAAGTCTTTGATGGCCCAAACAGCATGTTCACGAGATGAGCCACAGCCAAAGTTAGCTCCTGAAACGATCACTTTAGCTTTGTCATACGGCGCTTTATCAAAAATTGAATCACTCTCCTGCTCGCCACTTTGAGAGTATCGCCTGTTATAAAATAAGCCTCTCTTTAAACCCTTTTGGGTAATCGATTTCATGAACTGCTTAGGTAATATATCGTCAGTATTGATATCAGATTCTAATAAAGAAATAGCCGATCCTTTAATTGTAGTAAACATTACAGAACCTCCATTGGATGAGCAATTCGTCCCTTTATTGCTGTGGCTGCAGCGACAGCCGGCGATACAAGATGAGTACGGCCTCCTCTTCCTTGTCGACCTTCAAAATTTCTGTTTGATGTAGACGCGCAACGCTCTTCAGGTAACAGTTTATCCTCGTTCATAGCAAGGCACATTGAACAGCCAGGTTCTCTCCAATCACATCCCGCTTTCACAAAAATGTCTTTTAAACCCTCTTCCTCTGCAAGTCTTGCGACTGCACCGGAGCCGGGAACAACCATCATTGATAAACCTACTTTGATCCGTTTCCCTTTCAAAATTGATGCGGCTAGGCGCAAGTCCTCAATTCTTGAATTTGTACAAGAACCGAGAAAAACCTTATGGATTGTCATAGATAAAAGCTCCTCACCAGAATACATACCCATATATTCTAGAACTCGCTTATATTTCAGCTCTTCAGCTTTTGTCGAATCACTAGCCAGTGCCGGGATTCGATCATGAATTCCGCATACTTGATCTGGACTTGTTCCCCAAGTCACTCTTGGCTCTAAACCATCAATGTCTATCACTACCAATTTATCATAAACGGCATCTGGGTCAGACTTTAAGATGGGGTATTTAGCATTAGCGTTTGCTGTTTTGTTTAAGTAATCTATGGTTGTCTGATCTACAGCTACCATGCCAGACCTAGCGCCAGCTTCGATTGCCATATTACAAAGAGTCATCCTGCCTTCCATTGATAACGCCGTAATATAGTCGCCGCAGTATTCAATAACGTAACCCACTCCGCCACTTGCACCAATGGTTGCGATCACATGTAGCGCAACATCCTTTGCGGACGTCCATGTTGACGGTTCACCGGTTAACGTTATTTTCAAAGATTTAGGCTTTTTTATTCTTAATGTTTGGGTTGCTAATACATGCTCTACTTCCGTTGTACCAATACCAAAACCCAATGCACCAAATGCGCCATGGGTACTAGTATGGCTGTCACCACAAACAATTGTCATACCAGGCAACGTTAAGCCGCGCTCAGGCGCAACAATGTGTACGATGCCATTTTCCTTGTCACCCATAGAATAGCCGGGAATATTAAATTCTTTGCGGTTACTTTCGAGTGTGGTTATCTGAATACGAGAATCATCGTCAGAGATATTTTGGATACCCAACGACTGGTTGACTGTTGGCACGTTGTGATCGACAACGGCGAAGGTATTTTGTGGTCTGAATACGGTGCGATTTTTATCGCGCAGTCCTGAAAAAGCTTGAGGAGATGTAACCTCATGAATCAAATGCGTATCGATATAAAGCAGCGTTTCATCGTTAGGAAGTTCACACACTGCATGCAAACCCCAAATTTTATCAAGCAAGGTTTTCATAATATAAAATACACATAAAAAGTAGCGCTAAAATACATCTTATTTTTTAGCGCTACTGTTAGTTGAAGGGGACTAAAATTACTGTCCGCGTTTTATTGCGCGAGTTACCGAAGCAACATGGCGCCCCTGACTTTTAGCTATTTCTAATTCGTTTTCAGAAGGCATTCGGCTACCGTCGCCACCGGCGATCGTAGACGCACCATAAGGCGTTCCACCGGAAACCTCATCAATATTAACGAGTCTTTTCTCTGTGTAAGGAGTACCAACAATCGTCATTCCTAAGTGCATGAGATTCACAATAGTTGAGATCAGTGTAGTTTCCTGACCACCGTGCTGGCTGGCGGTAGAAGTAAATACGCTTCCCACTTTGCCGACCAATGCATCTTGGAACCAAAGACCACCAGTTTGATCAAGGAAATTTGCCATTTGTGCAGCCATACGACCATAACGAGTAGGCGTACCAATAATAATTGCATCATATTCAGGGAGTTCTTCAACGGTTGCAATCGGTGCACTTTGGTCAAGCTTTGCTCCAGCTTGCTTAGCCACTTCGTCCGACATAAGTTCAGGAACTCGCTTAATAACAACTTCGCTATTTTCAACAGAAGTAACACCCTCGGCAATTGCGTTCGCCAATGCTTCGATATGCCCATATGTTGAGTAGTATAAAATAAGAGTTTTGGTCATAATATTATTCCTATTATTTGTGTTTTGGTTCTACACCGTTGTAGCTGATACTTTCTGCAGCTTTGCCGGAAAGAATAAAGCCGATTGGATTTTCTGTTTCTTCTTGTAAGTGCCCTACTAAACTTGCTGTTCTCGCTAATAAAGATATTCCTTTCAGCGCGCCAAGTGGGAATCCTACATCAAGCATTACCGCAGGAATCGCTCCGTTTACATTCACCGGTAGCTGTCTATTCATTATCTCTGGTACATATTTTTCAATTGCCTTCGATGCTGCAATATATTTCCCGTCAACTTGATGTTCGTAAGCCAATTTGAGTATTCTGTTCGCTCTAGGGTCGCCGGTAGAGTGAAGCGGATGACCGAATCCTGGTACTTTTTCCCTAGCAGCTTTCAATTTGTTGAGAGACGCCTTTGCAGATTCATCAATCGAACCGTACTGTTCTTCATTTGCTACTATCTCGTGTAAAAACTGGCCGGCGATTTCCGCGCTACCTAACACGACTGAACCACAGCCGTTCAAACCGGCAGCAACTGCTCCTTGAAAAGCTTCGGGCGCTGCGGCAAGAGTCATTCTCGCTGCGACAACACTTGGTACAAGACCATGCTCCGCTATCGCGGTTAATACTACATTAGCAAAGAATTTTTGCTTTTCATTTGGCACATCACCACAAACCAGAAGCCAAAAATATGAAGTGAAGTCCATTTTGCCCATGATATCTTCGACCAGATCATGTCCCCTGACCGTAATATTTTCGGCAGTTGAGGTGCAAATGGCAGAGTGAGCCTTGTCTTGCTTACCTATTCTCATATGAAATAACTCCTGTATCGTTGTAAGCGAAATGTGAATCACGTGGTATTGTTCTTTTAACTGCACCACCTGAATATTCGATATTCGAACTTGTATTCGATTTCCGAAGAGTATAGTATATTCAAAACACAGAGATGTAAAGTTTCAATAAATTCTAGGTTAAGTTGGGGAGCGACAAGTGGCAAGCATATTATCTGATGTTAAAGTTCTAGAGATGGGCACCTTTATTACCGGACCCGCATGCGGTATGTTTTTAGCTGACATGGGAGCTGACGTTATAAAAATTGAACGTCCAGATTCAGGGGATCCCTTTCGAGCATTTAAAGGTGAGCTATATAGTCCCCACTTTCAAACATATAATAGAAACAAACGAAGCATAGAGCTCGATACTAGGCAGCAAAAAGACCTAGAATATTTTGATGAGCTAATAAAAGATGCTGATGTTTTCATCGAAAACTTTAGGCCTGGCGTTGCTAAAAAATTAAATATTGATGCAGAACGTTTGCGAGCTATCAATCCAAAACTTATTTACTGTTCGATTTCTGGGTTTGGTTCTGATGGTCCGGACGCAATGAAGCCCGCTTTTGATACCGTAGCGCAAGCAGCAACTGGATTCTTAAGATTACTACTTAATCCAAAAAACCCGAGAGTTGTTGGCCCAGCGATTGCTGATGCAATAACTGGATTTTACGCTTCGCAAGGTGCACTTGCCGCTTTATATAGCAGAGAAAAAACGGGGCAGGGTAAACTTGTTGAAATTTCAATGTTCGAAGCAATGAGTCATTTTAATCTAGATGATTTCACTCATTATTTTTCTGCAGGTCAAATAATGGGACCGGAGAGCCGGCCAAATGTATCCCAATCTTATGTTTTTGAATGTCAAGACGCCGAATGGATTGCGTTACATATGTCTTCACCCGAGAAGTTTTGGTCTGGTTTAGCTAATGCAGTTGGTGAGCCTGATATGTTATCAAGACCCGAGTTTAGCTCACGGGAATCGAGGATAGACAACTATGATAAAGTACTCGCTCATTTAAAGCCCATCTTTCTCAGCAAGCCTTTGGAGTATTGGTGTAATAGACTAATAGAAATAGAAGTTCCACATTCACCTGTGTATAACTCCAAGGATGCCTTAGAGACACCGCAAGCTAAACACATGCAAATGCTTGTCGAAGCGCCACATCCTGTCTTGGGTAAATACAAAACAGTAAGACCACCTTTACGTTTTGACGGTGAAATAACCACTTCTGTAACTGCTCCGCCTTTACTTGGAGAACATAATGGAGAACGTTTTCGATAATCGAATTTATTGAATTTTTGGTCAATTCTGATAGTTTACCGTCTACAAAAACTTTACTAAGGTAACGTCGTGTCAACAATAGAAAAAGATCCAGAGTATCTGCATACCTTGGAGCGAGGCCTAACGGTGCTTCGAGTATTCGATCAATCTCGACCAGAGATGCAGCTTAGCGAAGTTGCAGTTGCTACGGGGTTAAGCCCCGCGGTGGCTCGAAGATGCTTAAATACTTTGGTTAAGCTTGGTTACGTTGGCAAAGTAGGAAGAAAGTTCTTACTCAAGCCCGAAGTATTAGTATTCGGTTCTGCGTTTTTAGCATCTGCAAGCATCGACACGGTTGTCAGTGAGCATTTGCAAAGGCTTAGAGATGAGACTGGCGATAGTGCTTCTATGACGGTATTATCAGGCTCTGATATCTTATACTTAGCGCATATAACCACGCAGCGTCATATACGCTTGAATGCTGGCATTGGAACTCGATTTCCCGCACACGCTACATCCATGGGTAAAGTGTTATTAGCGCATCAGAAAACCGATACGCTAGAAAACTATTTGGCAACAGCGCAATTAGATAGACTAACCGACCAAACCATTACTAACCCAGACACACTGCGCGATAAACTTAAAATAGTCAGAGAACAAGGATACGCGTCTTCGCTTAACGAATTAGACTATGGTCTTGTTTCAACCGCAGTTCCTATCTTTGATGAGTCGGGAAATATACTAGCCGCTATAAACTGCTCCACGGGTTCCTCGCGGATCGCACAAGAAGAAATGGTGAGAACGAGACTGCCGATTTTACTTAATGCAGCAAGAGATATTCAGTTTTCCTTGAGTAAGTGGCCAATTCTTCGACACGCATTACTCGGCAACTAAGCAAATCAAGTAATTAACAACAAGCACTCAAGAGAGTGCTTTTTTTTGCCCAAAATCCCTCGTCGTTAGATCTGCTAACATTTAATTTAATTCGCATATCGTACTTGACTTCGATAGGCGAAGTATATATTGTTAACGATAAGTTAATGACAGGTGTATCTATTTACCTGCCTCCATCAATAAGACGCAGGAGAAAACTATGAATTCGTCTTTTGAAATATCAGCAATTCGAAAAACAATGCTAGCGGTATCAATATCAGCTGTTTTGAGCGGTGTAGTGTCAGCCCAAGAAGCAACTGTGGAAAAAGATGATTCGTCCACAGCCGATACAAAAGCTGTTGAGCTTATTATGGTAAAGGGTACTCGACGCACCCAAGAACTGCAGGATGCACCTGTCGCTCTAACGGCTTTTACTGCGGAAGATATCGATGGAGCAGGAATTGAAAGACCAGCCGACTTTATCGGCCTGACTCCTAACGTAACGCTAATTGAAACTCAAAATGCTGGGATGGCTTTTATCACCGTCAGGGGGATATCACAAAACCGCGATACGCAACCTTCAGTGGCTGTCATTATTGATGGTGTAGAGCAAACTGATGCAGGGCAGTTTCAACAAGAGCTATTTGATATACAACAAATCGAAGTGCTAAAAGGCCCACAAGGCGGGTTATATGGCAGAAACGCTATTGGTGGCGCGATTGTTATTACTACTAAAGATCCATCAGAAAATGTTGAAGGCAGAGTTAAGGTCGGCATAGATAATGGACCCGGCTACAAGGTAGAGGCAGGCTTAAGTGGTCCAGCGGGAGAAGATTGGGCATACCGAATTTCCGGTTCCTACTATGATACTGATGGTTATATTGAAAATACCTTCTTAAATGAAGAATCGGACCCCCTGCGTGATATATCTCTCCGCGGAAAAGCATTATGGTTCGTAAACGATCAGTTAGAAATTGACTTCCGTGGTTATTACAGCGCGCTAGAAACCCAACCGTTCAATTATAGAATTACGCCTGATGTGAATACCATTTTGGATATTCGTACTAACAATCCAGGTATTAATGATCGCGACTTATATGGTGCCTCCGTTAAAGTTAGTTATGAAACAGCTGACGGCGGTGAATGGACATCCATAACAGCTTGGGACAGAAGTAAAGAATTAATAGCGGGTGATGCTTTTGATTTTCTACCGGTAGAAGAGTCTCTCTTAGTCAGTGTGCTGGGGCTTCCCTTTGACCAAAGTCAAATTTCAAATTTCGGTTCTCGGTCTTGGAGCCAAGAACTTCGTTTTACCTCGTCTGACGATGAAAGATTTAAATACATATACGGGGCTTATATTGTTGATACGGAGCAACTTCAACAAAATGGAGCCCGTGCAGACTTTGGTTTAGGATTTTCTGATCCGCTTGACGGGATCAGCACGGATCCAAATAACTTTCAGCTGAACTTTCTATCGGATGTAAGAAATAACTTTGCTTGGGCATTTTTTGGCAACGCGTCTTATGAAGTTGACGATATGTGGACAGTTGACGCATCTCTTCGTTATGACAAAGACGATAGAGAAAACTTAACCCAAACTCCACAAGCTTTTATACCAAACGTGCCAGGCTTCCCTGTTGGTACAGAGGGAGAAGTTCGTAAGAAAAGTTTTAGTCAACTCCAGCCTAAGTTTACACTTACCTATGAACCCATGGACGAACTCACCCTATATGGTGGCTATAGCGTCGGCTTCCGTTCTGGCGGTTTCAATCAGACCGGTTCTGATGCAATTGCTGGAAGTGCTGGCATAATTGGCATCAAAGAGTTTTATGATGCTGAAACAGCCAAAACATTTGAAGTTGGTGGTAAATTTAAGCTACCTGTGGCGAGTATTAGAGGTGGCTTTGCTCTCTACTCAACAGACAGCGAAAACTCCCCGTTTTTTGTATTTTTACAGGAAAACTCAACTCAAAATATTGGGGTTATTCCAGAAGCTAAGTTTCAAGGATTTGAATTTGAAATGACTGCTAACCCTCTACCCGGTTTGCGTTTCAACGCAGCCCTTGGTTATGTTGATAGCGAGATTAAAGACTTTGGCGACCCTACCGTTATCGGTAATAGAACACCCGCCGTATCGAAGACAACCGTAAACTTGGGTACGCAATATCGAATGGATGTTAACGATGGTATTGACAGTGTGGTTTGGCGAATTGATTATCAGCAGATTGGTAAAACAAATTTCGATATCTACGAGTCTACAGAGCGTGAACCTGTTAACTTAGTGAATGCCAGAGTTACATATGAAGCAGAAAATTGGACCTTAGCGTTATGGGCGAACAACCTGACGGATGAGCAATATAATTCAGAATGGTCCCCCGGCGGTTTTATCTATAGAGCGCGCCCGCGAGTTTATGGCTTAACCTATACTTATAATTTTGACCTGTAATTAATGCTTGTATATTTATCGTCAATAAGTTTAACGTCGATAAATTAAAATTTACGATACGAATTTGGTAATGATCTTGGAGAATAATTATGTCTTTAGCTTTATGGAACAAATCGGATACACCGATTCAAACTTTAAGAGCAACGCAACGCACTAGGCAGAACGCCAATTCTGTTCTGAAGCTTCACCACCACGCTTTTAAGTGTAAGAATGCAGAAGAAACCAGAGTTTTTTACGAAGATATACTCAAAATGCCTTTGGTGTGCGCTATTGTTGAACCCTCAGACCCAATCACAGGTGCTGAAACACCGTATGCTCATCTTTATTTTGAATTAGCAGATGGTAGCTGGTTAGCGTTTTTTGATTTTCCGTCTAAGTACGAAGAACTAGAATGCGGTTTTGATAAGACTGATGTATGGACTCACCATATCGCTCTTGAAGTTCCTGACGAAGCTACGTTGATTGCGCATCGAAAAAATTTGGATGACCATGGCATCGAATATATGAATATCGATCATGAATACTGCAATTCCGTCTATTTTTTTGACCCAAATGGTCTTGTTGTTGAATTTACTCACAATGTAGATGAAACCGAACGATACTTTCACGATAAAGCGCGCGATGTAAAACAGGATATGGAACATTGGTTAAAAGTCAGAGCTGAGCATTATCCTGAAAAAGCATAGTAGGCATAAGTAAACATGGCATTCTCTAAAGTGCACACTGTTAAAAGTATTGATGGTGTTAACCTTGCCGTAACTGAAACAGGGAATCCGAATGGATTCCCTGTTTTACTTCTGCATGGCACCTGCTGTAGCCATCATATTTGGAAGTCGCAACTGCATAGCGCTGCATTAGCTAATGCATGCAGAATTATTGCGCCTGACTTACGAGGCCATGGAGACTCCGATAAACCCAACGATAGCCTCTCATATGCACAATCACAGTTTTGGGCTGACGATTTAAAAAGTATCTTAGATTATTTTGGGCTAGAACATGTTGTTGTCGTCGCTTGGTCATATGGCGGCCGAGTAATTAACGATTACCTTTTGTGCTATGGACAAGATAAAATTGCGGGCATCAATTTTATTGCTGCCGGCACTCTATCTATAAATTCCGTTAAGGGCCCGAAGTATGAACTTTTAGCTCAACTTTTCAGTGACAGCCCCTCAGTGCGACAAGAAGCTGAGACACAATTTGCCACAGAATTATGCGGTGGAAATGAGTCCACGGTATTCTTTAATCAAGTGATAGAAGACATACAAAAAACCAGTTTCAATACTCGCGTTTCGATGCGAGATAGGGAAATGAATTATGAAAATGTGCTTGCAGACCTTTCGATACCAGTGTTGTTAACACACGGAAAGAAAGACGACTATTCTCTTCCGTTATTAACCGAATTACTCAGTGCGCATATACCTAACTCCGTTGTATCTTGGTATGACGAAGAAGGCCATTTACCTTTTTTGACATGCCCGACACGCTTTAATGAGGAATTATTAGCATTTGTGCTAAAGGCATCCACATTGTAAAAATGAGTATTTGTTGGTTTTTATCTGGTAAAACGGAAACGCTCACTTACAAAGCTAGCCTTTCCATAACGATTGCGCTGCGTGTTATTGCTGAATCGTAGATCCCGGATTGATATTGAATGCACTTTAACTTACTTGAATTAAGCCGTATTTGTGTTTAGTTTAGGTTTTGCTCTCGCTATTATTTCTGCAACATTCACAGAGGTATCGAGTGTTCCATACATATGACCACCTGAATCGCTTAGTCGTGATTTAATAAAACTGTTAGCGATAAGCGTATCACCATACAAAAGCAAAGTGGCTGCTTGCCAAGCCAATGCCATTTTTTCGACTATCCGGCGCGCTCTAAATTCTAAATCTTTCTTGTTACTTAACGATGCTTCAAGCTTGATAAAATAATCATCATATAATTCATTTATATTTCTAGCTTGCCCTAATTCTTGGATAAACGCTTTAACGGCTAAAGGCTCTTTTTGCAGAGTCCGTAGCACATCTAAACACTGCACATTACCTGAGCCCTCCCAAATAGCGTTAACGGGTGATTCGGTATACAGTCTAGCTAACACGTTGTCGGCAATTAATGCAACAGCACCAATCGACTCCATGCATTCATAGGTGTGTTGAGGAGCCCGCTTGCAAATCCAATACTTTCCTATTGCCGTTCCAATTCTAACAAAGTCATGTTCATCATCGTCTAATGCTTTTGCCATTCTCATCGAAATAGCGAGGGCAGCTTCTGCCTCAATGGCTAAGTCTGCTAAAACGTTTTGCATAAGAGGTTGTTCATGAAGGTTTTTACCAAAAACGCTGCGCTCACCAGTGTGATGTAGAGCTTGCTGTATAGCCAAAGACATAATAGAAGACGAGCCCACCATGCAGTCAAAACGCGTCATCGAAACCATGTCTAATATGGTATTGATACCACGGCCTTGTTCACCAACGAGCCAAGCAAAAGCACCTCTAAACTCAACCTCTGATGATGCATTGGAGACATTGGCAATTTTATTTTTTAGTCGTTGAATATGCATTGGGTTTTTAGTGCCATCAGGCTTCCAACGCGGCAATAAAAAGCAGCTCAATCCGATTTCTGTATAAGCTAATACAAAAAATGCATCACACATTGGTGCAGAACAAAACCATTTATGGCCAACAATTTCAAAGGTAGCCACGCCTTGGTCTTCACCAATCTGCACCGCACGTGTTGTATTAGCTCTAACATCCGAACCACCTTGCTTTTCGGTCATCGCCATACCTATTGTTAGGCCCGACTTTTCATAAAAAGGAATATTTCGAGGGTCATAAGTAGTACTTGTGATTTTAGAAAGCCATTCTTTGGCCAAGGTAGGTTGGTGCTTTATTGCAGGCACTGCAGCAAATGTCATCGTTAATGGACAACCGCTTCCTGGATCTGCTTGAGTATGCAAGAATTCTAATCCCGCTCGCACCACATGCGCCCCTTTTTTATCATTAGTCCAAGGCAAAGAATGGTGTTCAGCACTTATCGCCTCGTGCATCAAGCTGTGGTAAGAAGGATGGAACGTAACTAAATCGACGCGATGGCCAAACCGGTTGTGTGAAACAAATTCTGGTTTATGTTTATTTGCTTCAAAGCCGTCAGAAAGTAATTTTCCTCCGACTAACTCACCATATTTTGATAATTTTTCTTTGCCCCAGCTACCACCAAATTTATCAATCCACTGTTGTAATACTTGATCACTTTCGTAGGCGTTATAGTTTTCTAATGGGCTGGCTTGATTGGTGACCTCATGGGTATCTGAAATGGTAGGAGAGAAAGTTGATTGTTTGGCCATGGTAAACCTTGTTGATACATAAATTAAATCATTGATAATTGAGTAGCATGGCGTTTTTTTATGTTTTAAGTTACGCCTCGTGATTCAATATAAGTGACAGATTATTTTTATACAAGGACAGCTTCCCTGTTACAAACCACAAACGGAGCCCCACCCATTAATATGGCAACAACCACAGTCTCTGCAATTTCATTCTTTGTTGCGCCAGTTTGCTAGGCATCGTGTACATGAAGAGAAATAAACGCGTGATGGATTACCCAACTTGTAAATCTATCCCAATGACATTGGTTGATCGTGAACCACTTTACGAACCAATGGGATGAAACTTTCCAGACTGTCTACTTCAAAGTTAGGATCAAATCCCTCTGCATCCCATTCATCAACGAGCTTTACTGCTAGCTCGTACCAGGGCTCATCTTTATACTTTAAGCGAAGGTCAGTTGGCGCGCCCAAATAGGCGTAATAGTGCTCACCCTGAAAATCTTGGTGATGCTTTAACACATAATAACAATCGTCAGATACATAAGGGCGAAACATTTCTGCAGCAATTGCGCCATGGTTAGGTACGTTTATGGTTTTAGCAATATCATGACACAACGCAACGACAATTTGCTCATCGGTCGCGCCCGCTCTTCGAGCCAATGTTGCCGTCATCAATGCATGGTGAAGCTGATCACATGCAAAGCCTAACGTTACACCGTCCAATTGCTGCAACATCGCAATGAATCGGTCGGCTGTTTTCGTAAAATCGAGTTTGTGCGCCGCTGCGATCTTCATCCAATCGTCTTTCGTTCCGTCTTGCATTCTTGTGAATGATGCCGATGGTGTATTCATATTTTGCCGCCTTTAAACTTTTATACCCGAGTGCTTAAATCACATACAAGATTCAAATAGTCATTGCGATTTGTTCCCAACTAACAACTCAATCAAAGCTGTACAGTCGTATTGAAAGCGCGCGGGGAATTGAAGTTGACTAAATTGAGAGTAAAAAGAATAAACGACATTCTTGTTCTATTCAACGAGTATTGATTTTGATGCGGATAAAGCTGAATTTAGTCAGCTTAATTTACTGACCAGTATAATGTTTAACTAACAAGGGTTCGGTAGGCGAACATTTTATTATTCTTCATCGCTTATCGATGATAGATTTAGATAATGAAGGCAGCTTGTTTATAATCGAATTATAGGTCCCTAAAGCTGCAGCCATTTTCAACGGCGCCCTTTGTCGCTGAATTTAAATTACTAGCTTCTTTAAAAGGAATCTCATGCGCTTAATCCAATCTGCTATTACCTCAAGCTTCATTGCAATATTTCTCTCAAGCAGCGCATATGCAATGCAAGCTAAAGAGACTAGCGACAAAGCCTATTTCCCCGAAACCAATCAATGGCAAACAAAGCCTTCTGAGGCATTGGGTTTTGATCAGAGCAAGCTAAACGAAGCCATTAACTTTGCCAAAAGCAATGAGTACAGTGGTTCAAGAGACTTGCGTATTGCCATTTTAAAAGGCTTTGAACGAGAGCCTTTTCATGAAGTTTTAGGACCGACTAAAAAACGAGGCGGCCCGACGGGATTGATTATTAAAAATGGATACATTGCGGCACAGTGGGGCAATCCTGAGCGAGTAGATATGACGTTCAGTGTTACCAAAAGCTACTTGTCGACAATAGCCGGATTAGCAGTAGACAAACAGTTGATTAAGAACGTGTCTGATCCCGTTGCTAATTATGTTTGGTCCGGTGAGTTTGAAGGTCGTCACAATAGTAAAGTGACTTGGGAACATTTATTGAATCAGTCTTCGGATTGGTCGGGTGATTTGTTTGGTATCAAAGATTGGGCAGACCGTCCGCCTCGTGAGGGCGATATAGACGATTGGAAAAATCGAGCGTTAAACGAACCCGGTACCGTGATGGAATATAACGATGTACGCGTTAATTTATTAGCGTACTCTTTATTGCAAACGTGGCGTAAACCATTACCCATGGTGCTTAAAGAAAACCTGATGGATGCTATAGGTGCTTCAACTACTTGGCGCTGGTTCGGATATGACCACGCTTGGGTTACTGTAGACGGCATGCAAATGAAATCTGTTACCGGAGGCGGTCACAGTGGTGGCGGGATATTTGTAAATACTGTAGACCAAGCTAGATTCGGTTTATTGTTTGCACGTGACGGTCAATGGGATGGCCAACAAATCATTTCTTCTGAATGGATTACTCGGGCAACCCAGTCGTCACCGGCTAATGAGAGCTACGGCTATATGTGGTGGCTCAATAAAGGGCCGCGAAAGTGGGAGCAAGTTGCTGATGAGTCTATTTATTATGCAGCGGGATTTGGCGGTAATTTTGTGGTTATCGACAAACAGCACGACATGGTTATTGTGACGCGTTGGTTAGAGCCTAATAAGATTGGTGAGTTTGTAGACTTAGTTCTACAGAGTGTTAAATAAGCTTACTCATCAGCAGTGCGCGTCTGAACTCATGCCATTGCAACAAGGTATTGCCGAAGTTTTCCTAAGCTAATTCTTTAATACAGTTTCGGCCTTCATTTTTTGCTTGATAAAGCGCGGTATCGGCGCGTTCAATCCAAGACTCAATGCTATCGCCTATTTTATGTTGAGACATGCCAATGCTGATCGTTAGTTGAATATCCGCTTCAAAGGATTGTTGCTCAACTGCCTTCATGAGTCTTTTAGCGAAGGACAGAGACTGTGTTTTATTTGCTTCAGGCAGTAATACTATAAATTCTTCGCCTCCCCACCTTGCCGCAATATCGCCAGCACGCAAAGCTGCTGTCAAAACGCCAGCAAATTCCTTTAACACTTTATCGCCGGTCATATGTCCATGTTGATCGTTAATTTTTTTAAAGAAATCGAGATCAACCATCATAATGACAGAATTGATTTGCTCTCTCGAGAGACGAGCGAATTGTGTTTTTAACGCAGACATAAAATAGTGACGATTGTAAAGCGCGGTTAAATCATCATGAAAAGACACGTACTCTAGATTTTTGTTTGCGCTTGTTAGTGCTTGTTTAACCTGCTCAAGCTCTTCATTTTTGTTACTTAGTACGGTCATTACTTTCGCGGAAACAACATAGCGCCACAAAAGCATCAAGATAATGAGGCTGCCGCCTGCAAGGAAATAATAAAGCAGTGTATAGTCCGTTTCCTTAATGACTTGAACGTTACTCCACCTGTATAGGGTTTCATTATGCTGAGCGGTCGTGATTTTATCAATCGCCTGATTAAAGATAGGCACCAAAGCCTCGTTAGGCTTGGTAAAACCAATGCGCAATTTATCTTGGATAGAAATCCAACCATTTATTCTAAGAGATGTGAGCTCGAGTTGCTGTATGAGTAAATTTGTGGAGTACAAAGAGCCAACATAGACATCGAGAACTCCTTGTTCGACTGCTACGAGGCCCGCCTCTTCAGAAGGCACTACTTGAATGTTAACGCCCGGATAATACAGCGGTATTTCTTCTAGCAATCGATAACCAGAAACCACACCTAAACTCAAATCACCTATAGCGCTGACATCTTGCATAAACGGGATATCATTTTTGCTCACTAGCACATTGGGACCAAAAAAGTAAGGAAGGGTAAAGCTCAGGTATTTTTCGCGCTCGGCTGAGCTGTTCAACATCAACGTAAGATCGCAATCTCCAGCTTTGAGTCTGTCGGTCGTATCTTTCCAAGATTTTGTTGGCAGTATATTAAATGAGTAGGGTGTTAGTTCGGAAAACAAGCTTAAATAATCGCTGGCTATACCTGTGTGCTTCCCATCTATTAACCCCTCAAAAGGCATCCAGTCTGGATCGACGCACAAGTTTAAGGTGTTCGCATCGCTCTGCTGGGCTGAAGCACTGAAAGTCATCGATAAAGAAACAATTAAGGCTAGGCCGATAATTATAGGCATTACGAACTGGCTAAACTGCCTTAATGAAAGCTTCATACGTTGAATCGATAACCTTTTTATATTTTGAGTTACGCTCGCACACTGAGCGATAATTCAACAATAATTGGTGATAAAATAAACTATAAGGCTATTCTATGCAACAGGCCATGTTATTATTAATTTTAACGATTGCTACCGAAAGTTCATTGCAGGTATATATTGAGAAAAATCATTTTTTTTGTGTTGAACAATCTTTATGTTTTCTTGACTTCACTACGAACAATTAAGCACAAAAAAAGCACTAAGCGATTAAACTTAGTGCCTCGATTACTATAATTTTTGAAGTGTACTTAGATTTTAATCTATTAATTTATAAGTAACTTAAAAATATATTTTGGCTTACATCATGCCGCCCATTCCACCCATACCGCCCATATCAGGCATAGCAGGAGCATCTTCTTTCGGCGCTTCAGCAACCATTGCTTCGGTTGTGATCATTAAGCTAGCAATTGATGCTGCAAACTGTAATGCAGAACGAGCTACTTTAGTTGGGTCAAGAATACCCATCTCTAGCATGTCACCGTATGTGTCATTTGCAGCGTTGTAACCGAAGTTACCTTCACCATTTTTAACAGCATTAGTAACAACAGAAGCTTCAGCACCAGCGTTAGATGCGATTTGACGTAAAGGAGCTTCCATCGCACGTAGTGCGAGTTTAATACCTAAGGTTTGGTCTTCGTTATCGCCAGTTAGATTAACCAACGCAGCTGCAGCACGAACTAATGCAACACCACCACCAGGCACAACACCTTCTTCTACGGCTGCGCGTGTTGCATGAAGTGCATCTTCAACGCGTGCTTTTTTCTCTTTCATTTCAACTTCAGTCGCTGCACCTACTTTAATTACCGCAACACCGCCTGCTAATTTAGCTAAACGCTCTTGAAGCTTTTCTTTGTCGTAGTCTGAAGACGAATCTTCAATTTGTGCACGAATTTGGTTACAACGACCTTCGATGCTTTCTTGATCGCCAGCACCGTCAACAATCGTTGTATTATCTTTAGTGATCACAACACGTTTTGCTGTACCTAAGTCTTCAAGCTGAACTTTTTCAAGCTCTAAGCCGATTTCTTCAGAAATAACCGTACCGCCAGTTAGTGTAGCGATGTCTTGCAGCATTGCTTTACGACGGTCGCCAAAGCCAGGTGCCTTAACAGCAGCAATTTTAACGATTCCGCGCATGTTGTTAACAACTAAAGTTGCTAGCGCTTCGCCTTCAACGTCTTCAGCAATCAGAAGCAATGGCTTAGATGCTTTCGCTACAGCTTCAAGCGTAGGCAACAACTCACGAATGTTGGTGACTTTTTTGTCTACTAATAGAATATACGGTGCATCAAGTTCTACCGTACCGTTCTCTTGGTTGTTCATGAAGTAAGGAGAGAGGTAACCGCGGTCAAACTGCATACCTTCAACAACGTCTAATTCGTTATGAAGTGCTTGGCCTTCTTCAACGGTAATAACGCCTTCTTTGCCGACTTTTTCCATTGCTTCAGCAATGATTTGACCAACAATTTCGTCAGAGTTAGCAGAAATAGTACCTACTTGTGCAATTGCTTTACTGTCAGCACATTCTGTAGAAAGCTTTTTGAGCTCTGCAACAGCTGCGATAACCGCTTTGTCGATGCCGCGCTTAAGATCCATTGGGTTCATACCAGCAGCAACTGATTTCAAACCTTCTACTACGATAGCTTGCGCTAAAACAGTGGCTGTTGTTGTGCCGTCACCAGCTTCGTCATTTGCTTTAGACGCAACTTCTTTTACCATCTGTGCGCCCATGTTTTCGAATCTATCTTCTAATTCGATTTCTTTCGCAACTGACACACCATCTTTAGTAATGGTTGGAGAACCAAAAGACTTTTCTAAAATAACGTTACGACCTTTTGGGCCTAAAGTAACTTTAACTGCATTTGCTAGAATGTTTACGCCATTTAGCATTTTATTGCGAGCATCAATACCGAAACGTACTTCTTTTGCTGCCATGATTAATTTCCTCTAAATTTATTGCTATCAACTGTTTGTTTTAGTCGGGACAAAACTCACCGGAACAAACAGTTCGAATTAAACGTTAATAATTAAAACTGGACTATTGTGCAGTGATTTCTTATTCAACAATTGCCAAAATATCGCTTTCGCTAAGGATAAGAACTTCTTCGCCGTCTAATTTTTCAGTTTTTACGCCGTAGCCGTCACTAAAGATGACCATGTCACCTACCTTTACGTCTAGTGCTTTAACGTCGCCGTTGTCTAAAACGCGACCATTGCCCACTGCAATTACTTTGCCGCGAGTTGATTTTTCAGCAGCGGAACCCGTTAATACGATGCCACCGGCTGATTTACTTTCTTGCTCTTCGCGTTTAATGATGACGCGGTCGTGTAAAGGACGAATTGCCATTTTCAAATCTCCTGAAAATTCCAATGTTTTGGTTTAAGTGAAACAACTACTTATTACTGAATAAGCAGCCGCGATTTTTTAGCAGCTTTGCTGCTATTAGTATCTGGATTGCGTGTAAAATGGGGTTGTCCCTAAATAACTCAAGGGCTTTTTATAAAAAAATATCAATTTGGACGATTTTTTTCTTCATCGCTCTCTGCTGTATCTTTTTTACTTTGCGTATTTGAAGAAGATATAGACTCAGGCTCCTCAGATTTTCTGTCATCTTTACTATCAATAGCGGGTGTTTCCTCGCTTGTTTTTGATGCATTGGTTCTATCTTCATACTCGGCATCAAATACACTGCCATCGTCGTTATTTTGAGTAAATCCTGAGGAAGTATTAGCATTGAAGCCCTGCTGATGAAATGTAAACCCGCCTTGTACATTGCCCGACTTCATAAATGACTTAACCAAAGCTGCAGCAATGGGTGCGCGGGTGAAGGGGATAGTAAAAAGTAAGCCGACAATGTCTGTGATAAAACCGGGAGTGACTAGCAGCACACCTGCTACCAGTAACAATAAGCCTTCACTGAGTTCTTTCCCCGGCAGTTGACCTTCTGCCATTTTCAGTTGCACATCACGCAGCGTATTCGCGCCCTCCCTGCGCACAAAATAAGCGCCGAAAAAAGCGGTGATAAGCACTATTGCGAAAGTATTCCAGCCACCAATATTGTCACTCACATTCAGCAGCAACATAATCTCGAGAATAGGCAGTATTGCAAAAAGTAAAAATAAGCGACCAAACATGCCGTCTCCTAGTGTCTTAAGTAGTGTCTTAAGTTTCTTTTAATAAACTTCTAATATCATTACTATGTTTGGGCTAACGAGCTTATTTCAAGAGTAAGTCGATTTGCTCTGTACAACGAGTAAAAATAGTCAAACGTATATGAAAGAAGATAAGGTTACCGCAGGTCTTGTTGCATGCAACGGCCATTACAATACATACTGCACCCACTTGGATAAGAGGTTATACCGTTTTATGAAGTTTTTTCAGCAATTTAAAATGTCACTTAGATCGTGGGCGCTAGTCGCAATGGCTGTTCTCATTGCCTATCCGCAAGCATGCAAAGCCCAAATTGATGTATCACCTCAAACTCTATTTCAAGACATGCCGAGCTTTCTAAAAGTAGATCAAGCGTTTCAAATGGATTTTGAACAATCGGGCAATCAACTCATCGTAAAATGGGACGTGGCAGAAGGGTATTATTTATATAAGAAGCAGTTCAGCATTGAAGCCGATGGTGCACTTTTAGGCGAACCAATTTACCCAGAAGCAAGCGAAATTGAAGATGAATACTTTGGTTTATCTGAAGTGTTTAAACAAGATATTGAAGTCGTTTATCCGATAATAAAAGCAGATGCGGATGCGGTTATTAAAGTAAGATTTCAAGGCTGTGCAGAAGCGGGACTATGCTATCCGCCAAAGCAAAACGATATTTATCTGACCGCCGTAGCAATGAACAATCCAATACAAGAAGGTGAGTCCAATCCGTTTGATGATGCTAGCAAGATTAATAAATCTGACAGCAAAGATTCCTTACAAGATTTATTTGATGAACAACCGACATTCGTAAAAGTAGAAGAAGCCTTTGGATTTTCATTTGAGCAGGTAGACGGAAAACTCATCGTCAATTGGGACATTGAAGATGGCTATTACCTTTATAAAAAACAATTCAAAACAGTCATAAATAACGGCGAATTAAGCGAGCCAGTTTATCCAGCTGCTACGCAAATTGAAGATGAATTCTTTGGTATTTCTGATGTCTTTTTTGAAGATATGACCGTTGAATATCAAATTGTCTGGGCAAAGCAAGACGCCGCGGTCAAACTCCGTTTTCAAGGCTGCGCGACAGCGGGTTTATGTTATCCGCCAACCACTAAGGTTATTTATTTAAATGCCGTTGGAGAGCCCGTTTTAACTGCTGCTAATGCAAATGGATCCTCAGCAGATAATAACTCAGCTCCACAGTCTGAACAGTTCCAACTAGCGGATCGTCTGCTATCAAACGACAGCTTTCTAATCACATTAGGTCTCTTCGTTTTACTAGGGCTCGGTCTTGCATTCACACCCTGCGTATTTCCAATGTACCCAATCCTCTCTAGCATTATCGTTGGCGCAGGAAAAAACAAATTAACCACATCAAGGGCCTTCTTCCTCTCGTTTGTATACGTACAAGGAATGGCGATAACCTATTCTCTATTGGGCTTAGTGGTTGCCTCTGCTGGCGTGCAATTTCAAGCAGCATTGCAATCGCCGACGATACTAATCATCTTCATCATTTTGTTCGTCGCATTAGCAATTGCTATGTTTGGCGGATATGAAATTCAATTGCCGTCAAAATGGCAAGAAAAACTAAATGGCGTAAGCAACAGCCAAAAAGCAGGTAACCCCATCGGCGTATTCATTATGGGCGTTATCTCAGGTTTAGTTGCATCTCCGTGCACTACTGCGCCGTTAACGGCAATTCTGCTGGTCATCGCACAAAGCGGTGACCTGACGCTAGGCTTCACTGCTCTTTATGCGTTGAGCATTGGTATGGGTATTCCGCTGATATTGTTTGGCATGACAGGCGGTAAATTACTACCAAAAGCGGGCCAATGGATGAATGTTGTGAAAGCAAGTTTCGGTTTCATGATGCTCAGTGTGGCCATTCTGTTTGTTGAGCGATTCATTATTGCTGACTGGACAATGTTGCTTTGGGTTGCTCTTGGTTTAGCCTTGTTTAGCTATTGGTTTGTGGTAAACCTTGACTCTAAAACAACCTTTCTTAAAGGCGTCCGTACGCTGGTAATTATGGTCGGCTTGGTGCTGTCTATTATTGCTGGTATGAATAGCACTGCAAAACTTGGTTTGCACAGTTTCTCACTTTTAGGATCTACCGCGCAGGTGCAAAGTTCTCAATATGACATTAATACAAAAGGCCACCCCGAGTTCATGGTCGTAAAAAACTTAGAAGACCTTTATGGCAAGGTTGCTGCAGCTAGCGCTGACGGAAAGTCAGTTATGGTCGACTTATACGCAGATTGGTGCGTTGCCTGCAAAGAGTTTGAATCTCGCACTTTCCCGGATCCCCAAGTAATCAAGGCGCTTGAAAACACAGTCTGGATGCAGATTGATCTTACTGACAACACGCCAGAAGGACTTGAGTTTCAAGAGCAATTTAATATTACGGGATTACCCACGATACTTTTCTTTGATAAGAATGGTTATGAGTTACCCAGAGGACGAGTTACGGGCTTCATGAAAGCAGAACCCTTTGCAAAGCATGTTGAACAATTGCTAAATCAGGGCTAAAAATTGTTAATTTCGGCGCAATAACTTATCTATAGTGAATCATCATTCGCACTAGTTACAGCGCCGAACGTATATAACGAGACCACCATGAGCGAAAAAACCTTACAACTTCCAGAGCGATTCGATTTTGGGTATCACAGTGAATTTACTGAGCAATACCAAGCAAGACTGGCTGACGAAAGTGTGACTGAAATTACTTTGGACTTTAGTCGCGTGGGGTATTTAGACAGTTCAGCTCTAGGCATGATGGTGATGTTTCAAAAGAAAGCTAAGAGTAAAAACGTGCCCGTGAAAATTAAAGGAGCAAAAGACAGTGCGAAAGACATTTTACAGATAGCTAATTTCGATCGCCTTTTCAATATTGTATAAGTCAGCGTGAATACAAATAAATAAAACCTCAGTCAGATCGCAGCGAAACTGACAGCTAACATCTTGTAACCACAGATGCAGCACTCTACTCTTTAAAAATGCTTATCTTATTACGACCACCTACCTTAGATGCATATAGGGCTTGGTCCGCCTGATTGATTGCATGCGGCAAGCTGTCGTTTTCTGCTAAATCAGCTAAACCAATGCTAAAAGTAGCACGAAATACTGTGTCCTTAAATTCAAAGTCGATTGCAGCGAATGCGTCTTTAATGGCATTGAGTTTTTCAACAGATTCTTCTGGACTAGCACCCACTAAGACAATCATGAATTCTTCACCACCATAACGACCAATGTAGTCAGTTGTGCGTAAAGAACGCGATAACAGTTGCCCTAGCCCGCTTAAAACTTTATCTCCAGCAGCATGACCATAGGTATCGTTCACACTCTTAAAATGATCAAGATCTAACATTGCGATAGAGGCATTACTCTTCTGACGATGGGCCAAACGAAAGCTGTTCATCGCCGCTTCCATAATTTGCCCGTGATTCAGCAAACCGGTTAAGCTATCTTTTGATACGAACTCTCGAACACCCAATGAGCGTTTTAATCGAGTAAGCAAAAGATCGATAACTAGAGCAGGGGGGGTGCTTTTTGAAATAACATCTTCGGCTCCACCTTGCAAAGCAGCCAATTTAGTCTCTAGCTGTTCATCACCCGTTAAAAATACGATGGGAGTAAAATCGAACTGCTTCTGCTGACGGATCATTTTTGCTGCATCGAGCCCGCTCACTCCTGGCATATTCATATCTAAAAGAAACAAATCTGGGTAAATATCATCTAAGCAAGAGAACATTTGTTCGACTGAATCCATGAAGTAAACCTCACACTGAGCGTCTTCCAAAAGTGTCTGATAAAACTCACCCATCAATTTGTGATCATCGATAAACACGATTCGATAATCGCGTGCTTTTTGTAGATTCAAAACACGATTTATTTTTTCAATAACGCCTAATATCGATGTCGGTTTTACAATAAAGTCGACGACACCTGCGCGGACCGCTGCCAAGCGCATTTCAAAATTAAATAGTCCTGAGTGAGAAATGACTTTAGTGCCTAGATGAGTTAACTCAGCAGCAAACTCGAATACTTGTGCAGTTGATACTTCAGGCATCAAGATGTCTAACAATACTAAATCAAACTGACGCTTAGGCTGCTTTTTCTTGAGCTCCCCTATGCTTTCAAAATATTCAACATTAAAATTAAATTCCGAAACCAATTCCGCAAGCGCCATTCCCGAGACCTTTTCATCGTCAACAATAGCAATGCTCATTCGTCTGTTTTGCTTTGCGGCAAGACTCAAGTTTTGCTCCACCGCTCCGTCGCTAACAGCGGCGCTAGTTTCAATTAGCAGGGGGTTAGATACTTTTTGAGTGCTAGAGATAAGTTGACTAAGCAACTGATCAACCTCAGTAGCTACTTGGCCAAAATTTTCTTTTTCACAGAGAATGTCTGAGCACGCTTTGGTGATCCTAGACAGTATGCTCTGCAAGGAAGGCAGAGCTAAGTCAGACACAGACTCATTGAGTTCTTCAACACAAACACGCAAAGGTTCCAACAGCGCCACGCTTTGTTGCTTACGCGCATCTGCCCAAAGCCTGATTATAATTTTCAGTTCCGCTTTAAATTTAGTATCAAAGTCACTGGGTATAGTAATGACAAATCTCCTGACAGCCTTAGATAAATTAAACTTTAACGTCGAATGCACACAGATGATTTAGCTGCTGTCGCATTGTAGTTTATTGAAGTACTTTTCCATAGGGCTGGGGTTTACTGGTTCTTTAACGTACTGTAGCCGAGTAAACAGATTGCATTTCTTCTTGAGAAACTATAACCAAACCTTGTTCCATTTAGACTATAGTATTACATACGTATAAAAACTCAATAACTCTTTATAACGCAGCCTAAAGAATGATTTGTACTCTCTAAGTAAGCTAAAGCATTCATTCCTATCTTCAGGTGTGGGCCAAGGCTCAAACATGTGCGAAAATATACGGCTAACTTCGCTGATTAGACCAGTAATTTACTGAATCTTTGTAGCGATCTGTGTATATTTCACTTATTAGAGAATTTAAGAACAATTTTTTGAAGTAATTGACTGCTTGTTGGCACTTTAGGAACTAAGATGTCAAAATAAAGTCAACTTAACGACTTGTTCACCGAAAATATAAGCATTTTAATGAATATTTTAGTTTTAAATGGACCCAACCTGAACTTGCTAGGAAAGCGCGAGCCTGAAATATATGGTTCAAAAACGTTAGACACTATATTAAATGAGCTAACTGACTATGCGAATAGCCGGGATGCGATGCTTTTTCACTTTCAATCAAATGCAGAGCACGAGCTTATTGCCCGTATTCAATCGGTACTGCTAGAGAGCTCAGAATCTAACCAAGCGATTGACGGTATAATCATTAATCCGGCAGCCTTCACCCATACCAGCGTGGCCCTCAGAGATGCTTTACTGGCGGTGAATATTCCGTTCATTGAAGTGCATCTTTCAAACGTGCATCAGCGCGAAAGCTTTCGCCACCACTCCTATTTTTCAGATATTGCATTAGGCGTGATTGTTGGCTTGGGTGAACAGGGCTACAAATTTGCCTTAGATGCACTAATAACCAAGTTGAGAAACAAATAATAAAACTAGCCCAGTTAAAAAAGGGCTCGTCACACAACTATCAATTTATAAAAAGAGACAGAGTATGGACATTAGAAAAATAAAAAAACTTATCGAGCTTGTTGAAGAATCAGGCATATCTGAACTTGAAATTACTGAGGGTGAAGAATCAGTACGCATTCATCGTGGGGGCTCTTCTTCATCAGTTCAATACGCACCTCAAATGATGCAAGCGCCAATGATGCATGCTCCTGCTGCGCAAGCTCCTGCGGCTGCAGTTGTTGAAACTGCCGCTCCGGCGCAAACAGGACATGTGGTGAAGTCGCCAATGGTTGGCACTTTTTATCGCTCCTCTTCTCCTGAGTCAAAAGCCTTCGTTGAAATTGGCCAAAGTGTAAATGTAGGCGACACCCTATGCATCGTTGAAGCGATGAAAATGATGAACCAAATCGAAGCTGATAAAGCAGGTGTGGTAAAAGAGATCCTAGTGGATAACCAAGAACCTGTTGAGTTCGATCAACCGATGTTCGTTATCGAATAAGGCGGCAACTATGCTTGATAAAGTACTCATAGCCAATAGAGGCGAAATTGCACTGCGTATTATGCGCGCCTGCAAAGAGCTCGGCATAAAAACGGTGGCAGTGCACTCTACTGCTGACCGCAATTTGAAACACGTATTACTGGCAGATGAATCAATCTGTATCGGTAAGCCCGCTGCTAACGAGAGCTACCTCAACATTCCACGACTCATTGCCGCGGCTGAAGTGACAAACTCGGTAGCTATTCATCCTGGCTATGGCTTTTTAGCTGAAAGTGCTGAATTTGCTGAAGCAGTAGAAAAGAGTGGTTTTGTTTTTATCGGGCCCACTGCTGAGACCATCAGTTTGATGGGTGACAAAGTATCAGCCATTGCTGCAATGCGCAAAGCTGGGGTTCCATGCGTTCCAGGCTCTGACGGCCCATTAAGTGATGATATCGAAAAGAACAAAACTATCGCAAAACGCATTGGTTACCCAATGATCGTGAAAGCGGCTGGCGGTGGTGGTGGTCGCGGCATGCGAGTAGTGCGTAGCGAAGCTGAACTAGAAGAATCGATTGCTATGACCAAGGCTGAAGCGGGCGCGGCTTTCAATAATGATGTAGTTTACATGGAAAAATTCCTTGAAAACCCACGCCATATTGAAATTCAAGTACTTGCTGATGGTCAAGGGAACGCAATTCATTTAGGTGAACGTGATTGCTCCATGCAGCGCCGTCATCAAAAAGTAGTAGAAGAAGCACCCGCACCTGGTATTTCTGCGCAAATGCGTGAGAAAATCGGGGAACGCTGCAGACGGGCCTGTATTGAAATTAACTATCGCGGTGCAGGTACGTTTGAGTTCTTGTATGAAAATGGTGAGTTTTACTTCATTGAAATGAATACGCGTATTCAGGTTGAACATCCTGTGTCAGAAATGATTACAGGCGTTGATTTGATTAAAGAGCAGTTGCGCATAGCTGCAGGCCAACCCTTGTCTATCGAGCAGTCACAAGTGCAGGTGCGTGGTCACGCCATTGAATGTCGTATTAACGCTGAAGACCCAAAAACGTTTATTCCTTGTGCTGGAAAAATAACTATGTTCCACGCCCCTGGTGGCTTGGGCGTTCGTTGGGAGTCTCATATATACACTGGTTACACCGTTCCTCCATATTACGACTCGATGATAGGTAAGCTGATTACTTATGGCGACAGTCGCGATGAAGCTATTGCTAAAATGCGTCACGCCTTGAGCGAGCTAGTAATTGAGGGAATAAAAACCAACGTGCCGCTACAACAACTGATTATGGCAGACGAAAACTTTTTTAATGGTGGCACCAACATTCACTACTTAGAGAAAAAATTAGGTTTATCTAAGTAAGCTAAAATGGATGATGGCTAAGTTAATTTAGCTCGGACATTACTAAACGCCCAGTTTATCCAATGGTATCTGGGCGTTTTTGTTTCAAATTCTTTATTTTACAAATTTCATACAGGGCATTGTCATTTGCAAGCTGCGTAGTTAACTCCACGTTACAAAAATACTCTTGATCAAATCTATATGACTAGCGTACTAAAACCTTCAAGACTACCCATCGCAGTCGAAACAGCATAGAAGTTCGAATGAGCGGAACCTAGATCAGTGAGAGCCAAATGAGCGAAAAATCTAAAACAATTCAGAGTGTACTAACGAAAATTGAAGTTTCGGGTCTATACAATTCAATAAACACTGATTTGAACCTGCGCAACCTTTTTGTTTTTCGCTACCTATTAGACGAAGCCAACGACATCGTCAATCTTAAAAAAGACATAGAGGACTTGCCCTTCTTTCCCGAGAGGCTAACCGCAAGCTATCAAGACGAATGGATTGTTTTTTGTAAAAAAAGGCTTAGCAAACTGGGGCTAAAGCAGATTAGTCAGCAGGAGTGTTTATTTTTAATAGACGCTTCTGACGAAAATGATGCGCTTAATGCTGAGAATGGGCATAGTGAGAACACTGAGATTTTGACTAGTTTAAGGTTACGCATCAAGGCAATGCAACAAAGCGATGAGTTCAACAAACAGTTCGAACAACTTTGCGTCATTGAAAAAGTCTTGCACAGCGACATCGCGCTTCTCAAAAGTGAACAACAAAGAAAGATTGAGCGTTTTATTAAATAGAATAAAGAAATGCGCTAAAAGACCAAGCGTGCGTATATACTATCAAATGACACCCATTGGAGAAAAATATGTTCGGCCTATTTAAATCTAACCCTAGCAAGAAATTACGTAAAACTTATGACACAAAACTAGAACAAGCCATGCAAGCGCAGCGCAAAGGGGATATTAAAACATACTCCATGATAACGGCTGAAGCTGAAGCTATCTGGGCTGAAATTGAAGCTATTGAAGCCAAAAACAAATAGGGCTCTTGTGGCAACATGATGAGTGAGCAATGACACATTCATTGCTCTTACTTCTTTAAGTATCCGCTAAAATAAATCGGTACCAAACCGAATACTGTCTTAACTGTTCAACAAACCGTCTCTCTGCTACATTTCGAAAATAGTGCCATCGACAAAAAAACCTATCAAGGATTGACATGTAGGTCATTTATCGCGAACAGTACAAAGGAGACAGTTTATGAAGTATTCATGTCCTCATTGCAAAGCAGCAATGAATAACAAGGATGTTCTACTAAAAGGCGTAATAACTTGCCACTTATGCAAGAAAGAGTGCGCTTTTGGTAGTTTTCTACAAATGTTAACGGCCGCGCTCATTGGTTTAGTTTCAGTCTTCATTGTTACATTTGCACTGCAACAATTCGATTTTGTTGGCAAAAGTGTACTCTCCATCGGAGTGGTTGCATTAGTTATCGCTGTCGCAATGTATCTTATCGCTCGACCTGTACCTTACATTAGTAAGAAAAACTCCCAAACCTAATAAATGGTTCACGCCTACCTCTTATTGTTAAAAATACTAATAAGAGGTTTTGCCCTACAGCCCATATGATGTATATTCCCCCCCTTCGCTGAACAACCAGGCAATACGCTTGCTATAATCCATGCAGCGAGGTAGATATCAACAAAGTCTTAACCATGAATAAAGGGTAGAAAATGGCTTGGCAGCAGCTTAAAATCAACGTAAAAGCGGAACATGCGGAAGCGGTCGGCGACATGCTTACAGCAAATAAAGCCTTAGCGGTTACTTTTGTCGATGCTAAAGACACTCCCATGTACGAGCCTAAACCCGGCGAAATCATGCTGTGGCCAGACACACAAGTTGTGGGCTTGTTCGACGCAGCTGACGACCTAAGCTTCGTTATTAAGCGCTTAGAAAAAGCCAAAGCCCTTGGTAAAGATTTTGTTCATGTTGTCGATCAATTGGAAGACAAAGATTGGGTACGTGAGTGGATGGAAAGTTTTCATCCAATGCAGTTTGGCGAACGTCTTTGGATTTGTCCGAGTTGGTTGGACGCTCCTGACCCTAATGCGGTTAATATATTGCTCGACCCAGGTTTAGCTTTCGGAACGGGTACTCATCCAACAACATCATTATGTTTACAGTGGTTAGACAAAGCCGATGTAGAAGGAAAAACCGTCGTCGATTTTGGCTGCGGTTCTGGCATATTGGCCATTGCGGCGCTCAAATTAGATGCGGCAAAGGTCATTGGCATTGACATTGACCCACAGGCATTAGAAGCAACTATAGACAATGCAACTCGCAACAAAGTAGAAGATAGGCTATCCGTATTTTTACCCGCCAACCAGCCAGAATTAAAAGCTGACATTGTAATGGCGAATATTTTAGCTGCCCCTCTAAAAGAATTAAGTGCTGTGATATCAAACTATTGTGCAGACAACGGGCAACTCATTATGTCTGGTATTTTGGTCGAACAAGCTGATGAAGTAATGTCCCACTATGCAAAGCAGTTTACTTTTGAAGCAGTAGAAGTAGAGGGTGAATGGGTTCGCCTAAGTGCGCAGAAAAATAAAACAGGCGCAGGAGAGAAATAGTTCTTAATCTGCCAAGAGCAGATTTTTCCTGAGCTGCAGCGCAGAAAAATTTCACCGCGGCCTCACTACTTAACTAGTTGACGTGAATCATAATATTTTTTTGCAAGCTGTTTTTTTGACCATTTTATACAATTTTTGCTTTTTATTTGTACAAAAAATAAGTAATATGGCGCCCCTTGCAATTCAAGTCAGACCAGTTGCACAGCAATTCTGCGGTATTCGCATCAGTTAGGGCGCGCAGAAAGATAGGAGTATGAAGTGAAAATTGGTCCTTACATCTTAGATAACAATTTGATGCTTGCTCCAATGGCTGGAGTGACTGACAGGCCATTTAGGCAGTTGTGTAAAAAAATGGGTGCAGGATTAGTTGTGTCCGAAATGCTCTCGAGTAATCCGAAAGTATGGAATACGGTGAAATCGCAACTGAGAATGAATCATGAAGGAGAATCGGGTGTTCGCTCGGTTCAAATCGCTGGTTCGGAGCCTCACTTAATGGCTCAAGCGGCGCAGTTTAATGTTGAGAATGGTGCGCAAATCATCGATATCAACATGGGTTGCCCGGCTAAAAAAGTGAATAAAAAGTTGGCAGGTTCTGCACTGCTGCAACAACCTGAATTGGTTGAATCTATCGTGAAAGCGGTAGTAGACGCAGTGCAAGTGCCGGTCACGTTAAAAATCCGTACAGGATGGGACACTGATAACAGAAATGGTGTCCAGATTGCTCAAATTGCTGAGGCTAATGGGATCCAGTCACTGGCAGTACATGGAAGAACGCGAGCCTGTATGTATAAAGGGAATGCGGAATACGATACGATCAAAAAGATCAAAGAGACTATCAGTATTCCAGTCATCGCTAACGGAGATATATTGTCCGTTGATGACGCGAAAGAAGTTCTCAGATATACCGGTGCAGATGGAATAATGATTGGCAGAGGAGCCCAAGGCAACCCTTGGATTTTTCGTCAAATTAGTTATTTTTTGAGTACCGGCGAGTATTTATCAGAACCATCAATCGCTGAAAAATTAGAGGTGCTTACACAGCATGTTCAAAATGTTCAGCAATTTTATGGCGATACTATGGGAGTACGTATTGCTAGAAAACATGTTGGTTGGTACGTTGATAAATATGACTCTGATAAACGCTTTCGTCGCGCATTTAATGCTATCGAGGATGGTGAAAACCAAATTGAGGCCTTAATCGCTTATTTTTCGTCGCTGTCAGATCAAGACAATTTGTCTATTTCACCTGCAGCATAATTTTTCAATCAATAAGAGCAGTAAAAGTATTATGTTCGATCAAAACTTAACATCACCGTTTACAACAACGGTTACAACACCGACTCAAGCACAAACTCAAAAACCACTTAGAGCTTCTGTAAAGCAAGCGGTTAATAAGTATCTAAAGGAATTAGACAATCAAGACATTGATAACTTGTATGACTTAGTTCTAGCGGAAATTGAAGCGCCGTTGTTGGAAGAAGTAATGACATACACTCGTGGTAACCAAACGAGAGCTGCCAACTTGATGGGCATCAACCGTGGTACTTTGCGTAAAAAGCTAAAACAGTATGGAATGAACTAATTAAACGCTAACTATGGTATTGGCGCTTTAGGCTATCCTTTAGTTCGAATATTAATGGTTAAGTTTGACCTCATTCAAAACGAAAGCCGATATGTAATTTAAATTGCCCCGAGAATTAGACATAAACTTCGACGAGAACTTTAAATATTATATATCGGCTTTTTTAATCTCTCATTTAAGCTCAGGCAAGAAGTGCAAGTCTGGCTTACTGAACTACCTTATTTACCGCTTATAATAGATTGGTAGCAACGTTAACTATTAAAAATAGTTAGCAAACGTCTCCTTCACACTCTCGTATTTTTGAACAGCCTGTGCTTGCTCATCTTGATATTCCGGAATAAGCTCAATCAACCCTAGCATCTCGAGTTCTAAAGACTCAATTTGCTGACGAATTTCAAGCCTTTCAGAGCGCAGCAGCCCATCAGCAATCATCTCATTGTTTTTATCCGCAATGGTTTCTTCAAAATTTTCTATCCTCGCATAAAGACGCTCCAAGGCATCATCTTTAGAATCCAATTCACGTCGCGCAGAATAAATCTGTTTACCATCAGTTAAGCCGTTTAAAAATAGAGGAACCAGTTCTTCAGGACAGTTTCTATTATAACTTTGCCCTTTCATACCAAGAAAAAAGCCGTTACTTCGAGTGCAATACTTTTGGGAGCCTTCATTATGGCCCCTTAAATAATCATCAATATTGGCAGTCACGCCGTGCGCTGCGCACTCTTGACGGTGCTGTGAAAACTGTGAATCGCGAACTCCTGCAACACCATCTTCATAACCAATTGCTTGCCAGTTAGCAGTTTCGCACTGCGCTTGATTCATATTTGCACAGCCGCTTAAGCCAACGGCAGCAAGGGTTAACATCGAAACTAACAAGTACGGTTTATTTCTCATAGAGATGTCCTTTGGTATAGCAATACTATTTTAATAATTTTATTCGTACCAAAATGCATAGGCTATTTGGCATCGTGTTAATCTCAGTATAACAAGGTGATCGGAGCGCAAGGTATTAAATTCAGCCACATCAACCAATATTTTTGATGCTAAAAACAGCAAAACTGAGTATAATCTGCGCCCATCCAAAGATTGTTAAATCCCTCAATTTGTTAGCCCTAAAGCCAATAACCTTAGAGAATATAATGCAAAAAGCTAAACCTATCCAACGAGCCTTATTAAGCGTTTCTGACAAAACTGGTATCATCGACTTCGCATCAGCATTGGCTGACCAAGGCGTAGAGCTCCTCTCAACTGGCGGCACAGCCAAATTATTGAGAGAAAACGGCATACCTGTTAAAGATGTGTCTGAGCACACAGGCCAAGCAGAAATCATGGATGGTCGCGTAAAGACATTACACCCAAAAATTCACGGTGGTATTTTAGGCCGTCGCGATTTAGACCAAGCGGTAATGCAGGAACAGAATATTGCGCCTATCGATTTAGTGGTGGTTAATCTGTATCCATTTGCAGCGACTGTTGCTACCCCTGATTGCAGCATTGAAGACGCCGTTGAAAATATCGATATTGGCGGACCAACCATGGTGCGCGCTGCAGCGAAAAATCATAACGATGTGACTATCGTAGTAAATGCTAACGATTACGCTAAAGTAATGCAGGAAATGCATGACAATGGTGGCAGCGTGACTTTCGCTACGCGTTTCGATTTAGCTATCAAAGCATTCGAACATACTGCAGAATATGACGGCATGATTGCCAATTATTTCGGCGCTAAAATTGAAGCTGTAAGTCAATCATGCGAGGACGAATGTGGACATGATCACAGTGAGTTCCCGCGCACATTCAATCTTCAAATGACTAAAAAGCAAGATCTTCGCTACGGCGAAAATAGTCATCAAGAAGCGGCTTTCTATGTTGAAAACCAAATACAAGAAGCCTCAGTTGCAACTGCCGTTCAGCTACAGGGTAAAGAATTATCTTTCAACAATATTGCCGACACCGACTCGGCGCTTGAGTGCGTGAAAGAATTTGAAGAACCGGCCTGTGTTATTGTAAAGCATGCAAACCCATGTGGCGTGTCGATTGCCGACGATATTTATTTGGCCTATGACAACGCTTATAAGACAGACCCTACATCTGCATTCGGAGGTATTATTGCGTTTAACCGCGAACTTGATGCAAAAACAGCGCAAGCGATTATCGATCGTCAATTCGTCGAAGTCATTATTGCGCCGTCTGTAAGCGCTGAAGCACAAAAAGTTGTGTCGGCAAAACAAAACGTTCGCCTTCTTGTTTGTGGTGATTGGCGCGGGCAATTAACCGAAGGTTACGATTTTAAACGTGTTAATGGTGGTCTATTGGTGCAAGAAAGAGACTTCGGCATGGTCGAAAAAGAGGACTTGACCGTAGTCACAGAAGTGCAGCCAACTGAGAAGCAATTAGACGACTTACTCTTTACATGGAAAGTCGCAAAGTACGTAAAATCAAACGCTATTGTGTATTGCCGCGACGGTATGACTATTGGCGTAGGTGCCGGTCAAATGAGCCGTGTTTACTCAGCAAAAGTAGCCGGTATAAAAGCAGCTGATGAAGGCCTTCAGGTTGAAGGCTGCGTAATGGCGTCTGACGCCTTCTTCCCATTCCGAGATGGCATTGATGCAGCAGCTGCGGCAGGTATTAAAGCCGTTATTCAACCAGGTGGCTCAATGCGTGACAACGAAGTTATCGCTGCGGCTAACGAACATGGTATTGCGATGGTATTCACGGGCATGAGACACTTTAGGCATTAGTGCAAACTGCTAATGTTTAATATAAACCCGAGCTCGGTAAGAAAGTGATTCGATGGGAAGGCTTGGTGATTCATTATTATATTTTGAAAAATCTCGTCTAGCCCAAGTTAACAACATTCAGATTAATAGAGAAAGCAAATGAAAGTATTGGTTATCGGTGGTGGTGGTAGAGAGCATGCGTTGGCGTTTAAAGCAGCAGAATCGACATTGGTTACCGATGTTTTTGTTGCACCTGGCAATGCAGGGACAGCACTTGAACCTAAACTTACAAACGTTGCGATAGCGGCTGAAGATAATCAAGCACTGCTCGACTTTGCCTTATCAGAGCAAATCGGTCTCACTATTGTTGGTCCCGAAGCTCCGCTTGTTTCAGGAATTGTCGATTTATTTCAATCCCATAAGCTCGCTATTTTTGGACCATCGAAAGCTGCAGCCCAACTAGAAGGCTCAAAAGCATTTACGAAAGACTTCTTAGCTCGGCATAAAATTCCAACCGGCGACTATGCAAACTTTACTGAGATAGAGCCTGCCTTGGCGTATGTGCGCGAAAAGGGTGCTCCAATTGTTGTTAAAGCCGATGGGCTCGCGGCTGGTAAAGGCGTTATTGTAGCCATGACCTTGCGTCAGGCTGAAGATGCAATTAAAGATATGCTTGCTGGTAATGCTTTTGGGGACGCTGGAAGTCGCGTGGTCATTGAAGAGTTTTTGGATGGCGAAGAAGCTAGTTTTATCGTCATGGTAGACGGTAAAAATATCCTCCCATTTGCAACTAGCCAAGATCATAAACGCGCTTATAACAAAGACCAAGGGCCTAACACCGGCGGTATGGGTGCCTATTCTCCGGCGCCCGTTGTGACTCCGGAGATATTCGAGCGCGTAATGAAAGAAGTTATCGAACCGACAGTCACTGGCATGGCTAGTGAAGGTCATCCCTATTCTGGCTTCTTATATGCAGGTTTAATGATTGATGCTTCCGGCACGCCAAAAGTAATAGAATATAACTGCCGCTTTGGTGATCCCGAAACTCAACCCATAATGATGCGTTTGCAATCTGACTTGGTCAATTTGTGCATGCTAGCGTGTGAGCAAAAACTCGATACCGCAGACATAAAATTCGATGATCGTGCAGCTGTAGGTGTTGTGCTCGCTGCAGAAGGCTACCCTGGCGCTTATCCGAAAGGCGATGAAATACATGGCCTAGATGATGCTGCAGCATTACCGGGAAAAGTATTCCATGCAGGCACCAAAATAGATGGTGATAAAGTGCTTACCAACGGCGGACGCGTTTTATGTGCAACAGGTTTAGGTAAAACAGTTACTGAAGCACAGCAAAATGCCTATGCTTTGGTTGATGCTATTGACTGGCAAGGTGTGATGTTTAGAACCGACATTGCTTATCGCGCTATTGCTCGAGAAAACACCGAGAACTGAGAAACACCTTGACCGCTTGTGTTTGGTTGCTTATAACTAGGGTAATTCAATTACCCTAGAAGCCTATGTCTGTAAAACATCCCATTATTGCAATTACCGGTTCATCCGGCGCTGGAACAACGACAACGACTAATGCTATCAGGCACATATTTCGCAACCTGAAGGTAGATTCAGCCTCTGTTGGCGGTGATAGCTTTCATCGCTTTACACGGCCAGAAATGGAAGTGGAAATACGCAAAGCGCAGGAACAGGGGCGACACATAAGCTACTTTGGCCCTCACGCTAACGATTTTGAGTTACTCGCAAAACTATTTACTGAATATGGCGCGACAGGCAAAGGTCAGCATAGACAATACCTGCATACTTTCGACGAAGCGGTGCCGTTCAACCAAATGCCCGGTACCTTCACCCCTTGGCAAGACCTTCCTGAAAATACCGATTTATTATTTTACGAAGGATTGCATGGCGGTGTTAAAACCGATGAGGCCGATGTTGCTTCTCACGTAGACTTACTAGTGGGAATGGTGCCCATTGTGAACTTGGAGTGGATCCAGAAAATTGTGCGCGATACCACTGATAGAGGCCACTCACGTGACGCTGTGATGAGCAGCATCGTGCGCAGCCTAGACGACTACTTTCACTATATTACACCGCAATTTTCACGCACTCACGTCAACTTTCAGCGAGTGCCTACTGTTGATACCTCTAACCCCTTCAGTGCACGCGAAATCCCGACACAAGATGAAAGTTTTGTTGTGGTGCGTTTCCGCCGTGAAATGAAAAGCGTCGACTATCCTTACCTGCTTAAAATGATTGACGGTGCATTTATGTCACGTATCAATACCATTGTTGTACCCGGCGGAAAAATGGGCTTAGCAATGGAGTTAATTTTAACACCACTGATTGAAGAGCTACTCGACCAAAAGCGGCGGGCAGGTTACCAAATGGATTGGTTAGCAGAGAACAAATAGTGGTAAAAAAATTGCTAAAATAAAAAGCGTATTCGGACAACAAGTTAGCTTAAAATTTAATCTTTTTCTGTTCTTAACTATTGAATAAAATCGGCGAAATGCTATCTTGTAAAGGTAGTGAAGAAAAAACAGCTAATTCGTTGATTGCGTGGATTAGTTGTACCGCCGTTTATCGGCGGTTTTTTTTGTCAAAAATTCAGTCACTTTGTTATTTTCTTAGTATCCGATAGGCGTTCATTACGCACATTTGTGAATCTGACATTATTTGTAACAATCATCGACACATCCCCTCTTCCGACTTCGGCACTGATGACATATAGTGTGCTTTAATAAATAAAGAGTTGAGTGATATTCATGGGACAGGAAACCTCGAAAATTCTGGTTGTTGATGACGATATGCGTTTACGTTCATTGCTAGAGCGGTATTTAGTAGAGCAGGGCTACCAAGTCCGCACAGCCGCCAACGGTGAACAAATGGACCGCTTATTGGAACGCGAAAATTTTCATTTAATGGTCTTAGACCTTATGCTTCCTGATGAAGACGGTCTGTCTATTTGCAGACGCTTACGTCAACAAGAAAATCAAATTCCCATTATTATGCTTACTGCAAAAGGCGATGAAGTAGATCGCATTATTGGCCTTGAAATGGGCGCTGATGACTATTTGCCAAAGCCCTTTAACCCAAGAGAGTTATTGGCTAGAGCAAAAGCTGTTTTGCGTCGTAAAACAACAGAGGCCCCAGGAGCACCCTCGCAATCCGAACAAGTTGTTTCCTTTGGTAGTTATAAACTTAATTTAGCCACCCGAGAAATGTCCGACAATGGCAAGCCCTTAACACTCACCAGCGGTGAATTTGCAGTGTTAAAATCACTGGTCACGCACGCTCGCGAGCCACTTTCTCGCGATAAATTAATGAATTTGGCGCGTGGTAGAGATTACAGTGCACTTGAGAGAAGCATCGACGTTCAGGTTTCTCGACTGCGCAGAATGCTAGAAGAAGACCCTGCTAACCCACGCTACATTCAGACGGTTTGGGGCTTAGGCTACGTATTTGTACCCGACGGTGCAGTAGACGCTTAATCCAAGTGAGATTTCTTCCTAAAAGCACCTTTGGCCAAACGGTCGTGTTAATAGCGGGTTTACTGCTGATCAACCAAATTGTGACTTATTTATCTGTCATTAATTATTTTATTCGTCCTAGCTATCAACAAATAAACTCACTCATTGCCACACAGGTTGAGCAGATATTTTTGCAAGGCCTGAATTCTCCTGAAAATCCGCTGCATGAAAAATTTATGGAAACCACCGGCACGCGTTTTCATACGATAGAATCAGCTATGCATGCAGGTTTGCGCGATGCGACTTACTATAAGACTTTGTCCGTTGACATCTCAAAGCAACTTGGCGGCAAAACTGATGTTAGAACCTCTGGTGGCGTGAATTACTTAATTTGGATACGTCCACCGCAAGATCCGAATATTTGGATATCTATTCCAATGCAGGGTATGGAAGAGAGCGACTTTTCGCCACTCACCATCTACCTCATTGTTATCAGTATCTTGAGCGTCGCGGGGGGGTGGTTATTTGTGAGACGGTTAAACAGGCCACTGCAAGCGCTGCAAAAAGCAGCACGCAAAGTAGGTAAGGGACAATTTCCAGAGCCACTGCCACTTGAAGGAAGTAGTGAAATGGTGGCGGTAACCAATGCCTTCAATAAGATGTCGCAGGGTATTCATCAACTAGAAAGTGATCGAGTACTAATGACTGCAGGGATATCACACGACCTGCGTACGCCGCTAACCCGTATTCGTTTAGCTAGTGAAATGCTGCCAGAAGACCAAGCATGGGTAAAAGACGGTATCGAGCATGATATCGAAGACATGAATGCCATCATTGACCAATTTATTGATTACGCCAGACAAGATCAGCAAGAGGCATCTGAAAACGTTGATTTGAACAACGTCATTAAAGAGTTAATTAAGGGAAGATTGCTCGAGCAGGGACACCATATTGAACTGCAACTTGCGCCGTTACCGAATGCAAAGTTACGCGTTATTGGCATTAAACGTGTATTGGATAACTTAATCGAAAATGCCTTTCGCTACGGCAGCGCCGACATCTGTATTATTACCAAAGTTGACCATCATTCAAAATCACTAATTTGTAATGTACGTGACTATGGTAAGGGCATTCCAGAATCAGAAATTCCAGTATTATTCTCACCCTTTGCACAAGGTGACAAGGCCCGCGGCTCAGTTGGCTCAGGACTCGGCCTCGCAATCACTAAACGTATCGTCGAAAGCCACGGCGGCAAAATGCTCTTCACCAACCAAGCCTCCGGCGGCCTCTCGGCCGGTTTCACCCTTCCCTACAGCACCTAAAATTAATTAACAAGGGCCCCTTTTATTTTGCGGGCGGTGGTTAGGGTTACCAGGGTTAGCAAACCGGCTGCTATGCCAATAACGCCGTTCAAGGCAATCCCTGTAAGCGAGCCCGCTATGGTGCCAACGGTTGGGAAGACTGACACCACATCAACTGAGTGCTCAACAAAATGATGTAAAAACGGTACGCCGTGGGCAATGATGCCGCCGCCGACAAGGAACATTGCAGCGGTGCCGACTACTGCTAGCGTTTTCATTAGAATAGGGGCGAATCTCAGTAGAGCGCGACCGGTAAAACGCTGCAGTTTATCAAAGCTTCCTGACACTGATTTACGCAGCAGATAAAGCCCCAAATCATCAATTTTTACAATCAGTGCGACAAAGCCGTAAACACCTATCGTGAAAATAATGCTCATCAACGACAACACCGTTATTTGTGTCGTGAAAGGTTCAGCAGCAACGGTGCCTAAAATAATGACGATTATCTCAGCGCTCAGCACAAAGTCCGTGCGGATCGCGCCTTTGATTTTGTCTTTTTCGATATCGGCTAAATTAATTGAAGGGTCAGCTAAGGCTTTTAGCTTTTCTGCATGCGCTTGCTCATCTTCTTGCTTACTAACAATGAACTTGTGAAGTAACTTCTCAACGCCTTCAAAGCACAAATATAAGCCGCCGATAATCAGCAGGTACATGACCATCCATGGCGCAAAAAAGCTAATTACCAAAGCGCTAGGTACTAAAATCAACTTATTAAGAAAAGAGCCCTTCGCAACAGCCCAAACCACCGGAAGCTCGCGGTCTGCTTTCACGCCAGAAACTTGTTCTGCATTTAAGGCTAAATCGTCACCCAACACGCCGGCTGTTTTTTTTGCCGCCACTTTTGACAAAATCGCGACGTCATCTAATACAGTCGCTATATCGTCCAATAACGTGAGTAAATTTGCAGCAGGAATAGCCCTTCTCCTTTAGAGATAACAAGTGATTTAGAATCTTAGCAACGTACATCCATTGACACTAGAGCTTGTTGCGCTCTGCAGTTTAAAACTCCAACAGCAAAGTTCAAAGGAATCCAATACAAAACAGACCTTAGTGTATTTTTTGGTCAGCAACCACGTTGTCTGCATGAATATTTTCAACATCGATAGCGTCAAAACGATATTCTTGATGGCAGAATTGGCAGTTCATCACAACCGCGCCTTCCTCTGCTACTATTTCCAGCAAATCAGCTTTTGATACGTTTTGTAAGGCAATTGCGCTGCGCTCTTTTGAACAGTCACATTTAAACGTTACTGGCTGAGCGTCGAACAAACGAATTTTTTCTTCGTGATACAAACGGTGCAAGACTTCTGCCGTTGGTAAACTAAATAATTCTTCATTTTTCAGCGTATTCATCAAGTGACCCAAATGGTCAAAATCAGGATTTTCATGAGACTGAGAAGTTTCACTATTTTCAGGCACGACTTGCAGTAACATACCACCAGCAACATTGCTAGTGTTGTCACGCTGAGTGCGCAAACTCACTTTTGTCAGCAATTGCTCTGACTGTAAAAAATAGTCTTCTAAGCATTCGGCTAAAGTAGGTTTGTCTAGCGCGACAATACCTTGATAACGTTCACCGTCTTTCGGGGCGAGTGTAATAGCCAAATAACCTTTTCTAAACAACTCAGAAAAACTAGACGGTAATTTAAATTCTTCGTTCCATCTTGCAACACCACGCAGTTTTTGATCGTGCGTGCCATTAATTACGACGTATTTTACCAAGCCTTCGCTTTGAATTTGCAGCGACACTTCACCTTCAAATTTTAGCGTAGCGGTTAACAAGCATGCTGCCACCATCAATTCGCCCAGCAAATCTTGAATAATAGGAGGGTAATCATATGAGTCCAAAATGCCCTGATAGCTATCATGCAATTTAACGACTTCCCCGCGAACATTGCGGTCTTCAAATAAAAATCTATCTAATTGGTCTTTCTCAACGGTCATAAATCTCTTCTTTAACTAGTAAAACATCTATTGATGCTTAAATTGAATAATTTGTCGGCGCTGTTTCTTATCAGGCCTGCCGTCTGGTCTTGGGCTATGAAAAATACTTAATTTTCTGGCCGCTGCATTTTTTTCACGAAGTGCAAGGCTCTCACTTGTCTCTTCATACAGAAGTTGTGCTAATTGGGCGCTTCTACGTTGCCCAATAACGTCTTTGACGACTACCGTTTTTTGGTCAAAGCCTGCTGGTACTTGAATTATTGCATCAAGCTCAACAACTTTGCTCGGTTTACAACGCTGCTTATTATACTGAACCTTACCCGATTGGACCAATTCTCTAGCAATGGCACGCGTTTTACAGAAGCGAGCAGCCCAAAGCCACTTATCAATTCGCACATCGTTTGCGTCGTGCTCGGTCTTACCCGCTTTACTTTGCCCAGCACTTTTTTTATTCGTATTTGCACTTTTTTGTTTTTTCATTGTCTTTTGTTTACAACTTAACTTTTAGAATTGCGCCGTTTAATTATAAAAATCGTATCACTTATGCTCTTTGCTATTGTCCACACCGTAATGACTAGATATGATGGGTGCCGATGAAGTTCATAATAATAATATTACTGAGAAAATGACAGTCACCAATTTATCATTGCAACCCGCGGCGAGAATGTATAGGCAGCACCAAAACAAAATCATCATGTTGATTGTTGTGTTGCTCTCGCTGTATCTCATTGCATTTGCAGCTAAGCTTACGTGGCAAATTATTCCTCAGCCTGAAACCTTGCTATCTAGTTCATTTAACAACTCTAACACGCAAGCGTCTAAGTCAACATCTCGTGTAGACATATCGCCCCTCATCAAACTCAATTTATTTGGCAACCCGGAAGCAAAACCCCTGACCACCGTCAAAGCTGAGGTTACCGACGCACCCGAAACCAAATTGAATCTCACGCTAACAGGCGTTGTTTCAAGCGCTGATCCTAAAGTGGGGGCAGCCATTGTAGAAAACAATGGGAAACAGAATACTTATGGCGTAGGTGATAAAATAGACGGAACTAATGTAACCTTGGATGAACTGTACATAGACCGTGTAATTATTAAAAATAGCCTCACCCGCGAAACTTTGATGCTAGATGGCATTGATTACGATGAAGCGAATCAAACGCGCAAACAAGAAGCACGACAGCTAACACCACAATATAATTCACCGCAAGCGGCCGACGAATATAAATTGTCTGAAAATGATCCAGAGTTCGATCCCGAGGAAGCATCAGACAGCGCTAGGGAGATGCGCGAACAAATTAGTCAATCCCCAACTAGCTTTACGGATTTCATTGCGATTAAACCGCACACTTCCAATGGGCAGTTGGTTGGTTATCAAGTTTCACCAGGCAAACAGCCGGACTTTTTTCGTGATGTCGGATTGCGCTCTGGTGACATTGTTACCCAAATAAACGGATTAGATTTATCTGATCCAGCACAGTCATTAGAAGCAATAAACGTTCTACGAGAAGCACAGTCTTTGCAATTGGAAGTGCTAAGGGGCGATGAGGCTTTGTCATTAGATATCGACATTCCGTCGTCTGAAGAATAAATAAAAGGGTCGTACTATGAGGCTGGACAGCCAAAGAATCACAAGCTTTCGTCAATTTTTAAAGACATCTGTTATTGCGGCAAGTATCGCCGCAGGCTTATTTGCCACAGCGGGAGCATACGCTACAGAATATAGCCCCAACTTTAAAAATACCGAAATAACCGAATTCATCAATATCGTCGGTAAAAATCTAAAACGAACTATTATCGTGGATCCCAACGTACGCGGTAAAATTACTGTTCGTAGCTACGACTTATTAACCGAAGAACAATATTATCAATTCTTCCTGAACGTGCTGCAAGTGTATGACTTTGCTGTTGTTGAGATGCCCAGCGGCATTCTAAAAATAGTCCGTTCGAAAGATGCGAAAACGTCAAATATCCCTGTTGTCGACGGCGATATGCTTAACGGCGATGAAATGATTACGCGTGTGCTTCCAGTCTATAATGTTCCAGTGCGCGAGCTTGCTCCAATTCTTCGTCAATTGAATGACCAAGCGGGCGGCGGTAACGTAGTGAGTCACGACCCTTCAAACGTTATGATGTTGACCGGCCGCGCAGCGGTGGTAAATCGTCTGGTCAAAATCATAGAAAGCGTTGACCGCGCCGGCGATGAAGAAGTTGAGGTTATTAAACTCAAGCACGCTTCGGCAACGGAAATGGTGCGAATTATCGAAAGCATCAACAAAAACCAAGGCACGGCCGGTGCCGGTAAATCAGAACCGCGCGTAGTGGCAGATGATCGCACTAACAGCATCATAGTGAGCGGCGATGTGAAAGCACGTCAGCGCTTAATTAACCTTGTTACGCGCATGGACCAAGAGCTAGAAACTAACGGCAACACGCGAGTCATTAACCTAAACTACGCGAAAGCAGAAGATCTAGTCAAAGTGCTGCAGGGCGTCAGCGCTGGCATTCAGGCTGAAAGTCAAGGCGGCGCGACTACACAGCGCCGTGGTGGAAATAGTAACCGCGACATCAGTATCGATTCGCACGAAGACTCTAACTCCTTGGTGATCACCGCTGAACCCGACATGATGCGCTCGCTTGAAGACGTTATTCGTCAGCTTGATGTGCGTCGCGCGCAAGTGCAGGTTGAAGCGATTATCGTGGAAGTGTTCGAAGGCGACGGCACGACTTTAGGTGTGCAGTGGGTTTCTGAAGAAGGCGGCGGAACGCAATTTACGAATGGTGTCATTGGTGTTGGTTCATTGGGTGTTGCGTTGCGTGAAGCTGAAGATACCGTTATTACCGGAACAGCAATAGGCCCTAATGGCGACGTTGTACCTACCACAACGACGAGTGAAGGCAACCTAACCCCACTCGCTGCCCTGCTCGGCGGCGCTAATGGTCTCATTGCTGGTGTCATTAGAAACGGCTGGGGCGCAGTTGTGCAAGCGGTCAGCACCGACACTAACTCAAACATATTAGCAACTCCGCACTTAACCACCATGGATAACGAAGAAGCCTTCTTTATCGTCGGTCAAGAAGTGCCGATTATTACTGGCTCTACAACTGGCTCGAACAACGGCAACCCGTTCCAGCAGGTTGAACGACAAGACGTAGGTATCAAACTCAAAGTCACACCACAAATCAACGAAGGCGACGCGATACAACTGCAAATTGAACAAGAAGTATCGAGTGTATCAGGCGCAACCTCGGTGGATATTTCCATCAATAAACGCGAAATTAAAACTACGGTCATTGTGGATGACGGCGGCACAATCGTATTAGGTGGCTTGATTGATGAAGACGTGCAAGAAAGTGTATCTAAGGTACCGCTGTTAGGCGATATCCCATTTGTTGGTCATTTGTTTAAATCGACAACAACAAGCAAGCGCAAGCGTAATTTGATGGTATTTATCCGTCCTACAATCATCCGTGATGGCATTACCTCAAACAAAATCAGCTTACGTAAATACAACTACATTCGAGCGCAACAGTTGAAGCGTCAGTCTGAAGGGATCCCATTAATGCCGTTTAAAGAAGGGCCTTCGTTGCCGGAATGGAATGATGCCATGGTATTACCACCTTCGTTTGATGAATACTTGCTCGACAAAGAGAAGAAAGCGAAAGAAGGTAACGATTAGCGATGACTGAAGCTATTGACAAAGCAGCGACTGATCTTAGTTTAGAAGAAACCGAAGCGCTCGTTACCGACGAGGTCACCGATGGTGTGCCTGAGGAAGCCGAGCCCTTAGCTGCCTTACAGCTTCCTTTTAGCTTTGCCAAGCGTCATAAAGTATTGGTTGAGTCGGCGCACGAACCGGTAAAGGTTTATCACACGCCAAGCACCGACTTTTCCGTATTTGCGGAAGTGAGACGCTTTTTAGACCAAACCTTTGTACTTGAAGAAATAGCTGAAAACCGCTTTGAAGAACTGCTCACCAGCAGCTTCCAGCGTGATTCAAGCGCAGCGAAGCAGTTGATGGAAGACTTAGGTAACGAAAGCGACCTGCTGTCATTAGCCGAAGACCTACCCGATACCGAAGACTTGCTCGAAAGTGAAGGCGACGCACCTATTATTCGCTTAATTAATGCCATGTTGGGTGAAGCGATTAAAGAGGGTGCCTCAGATATTCACATTGAAACCTTTGAAAACCAGCTTGTTGTGCGCTTCCGCGTTGACGGCGTGTTGCGTGAAATACTGCGCCCAAATCGCAAAATGTCATCCATGTTAGTCTCGCGTATTAAGGTCATGTCCAAAATGGATATTGCTGAGAAACGCGTGCCGCAGGATGGCCGCATTAGCTTGCGTATCGCAGGCCGAGCGGTTGACGTGCGTGTATCCACCATGCCATCGAGCCACGGAGAGCGTGTTGTATTGCGTTTGCTCGACAAAAATAACGCCCGCCTTGATTTGAAAGATTTAGGCATGACGCTGGACAACAGAAACCACTTTTCAAGCTTAATTCGCAAGCCACATGGCATCATGCTGGTTACCGGCCCGACGGGCTCGGGGAAAAGTACGACACTGTATGCAGGTTTGAGCGAAATAAATTCCAAAGACCGTAATATTCTGACCGTTGAAGATCCTATCGAATTTGACTTAGAGGGTATTGGACAAACACAAGTAAACCCGCGCGTCGATATGACCTTCGCGAGAGGATTACGGGCTATATTACGTCAGGATCCGGATGTCGTGATGGTGGGTGAAATTCGAGATATTGAAACAGCACAAATTGCAGTTCAGGCCAGTTTAACTGGCCACTTGGTATTATCGACCCTGCATACCAATACAGCCGCGGGCGCAATTACGCGTTTAGAGGACATGGGCATTGAACCCTTCTTGCTATCAAGCAGCTTGCTCTCGGTGCTTTCACAACGTCTGGTACGTAAGCTGTGTAAAGAGTGCAAAAAGCCACACGAACCAAATAGTGCAGAACGCGAAACATTAAGCGTTGCTGAAGGCGAACAAGTGGTCATTTATCGTCCCGTTGGCTGCACTGCATGTAACCACACTGGTTACCGCGGACGCACCGGTATTCATGAGCAGCTAATTGTGGATGAACATATTCGCGAAATGATGCACGAAGGAAAGGGAGAGCAAGTGATAGAAAAATATATGCGCAAAAACACGCCTTCTATTCGTCAAGACGGGTGTGACAAAGTGTTGCTCGGCGTTACCTCTTTAGAAGAAGTTCTACGAGTTACCAGAGAAGAATAATATGGCAGCCTTTGCATACAAGGCCATGGATGCCAATGGAAAATCCAAAAGTGGCGTACTTGAAGGCGATAACGCGCGGCAAATTCGCCAACAAATTCGTGAACAAGGTTTAATTCCGCTTGAACTTGAGCAAGTGGCTGAACAAGAGAAAAAAACACAAGCCTCGTTCTCGCTCTTTAAAGCCAAGATTTCTGCCGGTGAGCTTGCTCTCTTAACACGCCAGATGGCCACTCTAATTGAGTCAGCTCTACCTATTGAAGAAGCATTGCTTGCCGTTGCCGAACAATGCGAAAAACCACGCCATAAAAACATGATGATGGCGGTTCGCAGTAAGGTAGTCGAAGGCCATGGTTTTGCCGACGCTTTGTCTGAATTTCCCTATGTGTTCGACAACCTATTTCGTGCCATGGTAGCTGCTGGCGAAAAATCAGGTCATTTAGATACCGTGCTAAACCGACTCGCTGACTACACCGAAAACAGAGAACGCACACGTAATCAAATTATCCAAGCATTGGTATATCCGTTAATCATGATGGTAGTGGCGGTTGGTGTAGTCATTATGCTTTTGGTGAAAGTCGTACCGACCATTGTTGGCCAATTTGATCAAATGGGCCAAGATTTACCCACCATTACAAATATATTAATTGCAATTAGTGACGGTGTGCAAAATTACGGTGTGTATGCGGCTATCGCACTTGCAGTAATAATATTCTTAATAGCACGATTATTAGCGATTCCTCGTATGCGCATGAAATACCACAAAAAATTACTGCGCATGCCCTTTGTTGGCCGATTAACAAGAAGCACAAACACCGCACGATTCGCTCGGACTTTGAGCATTTTAACCGCCAGCGCGGTACCTTTATTAGAGTCAATGCGCATTGCAGGGAATGTTTTAGAGAACCTTCACCTTAAAGAAGCGGTCAAAGAAGCAGCGTCAAAAGTAAAAGAAGGGTCAAGCCTTCGAAATGCATTGGAAAAAACCAAAATGTTCCCACCAATGATGATGCATATGATTGCATCCGGTGAGCGCTCTGGTGAGTTACAACAGATGTTAGCGCGAGCTGCTGACAACCAAGACAGAGAATTTGAGTCAACAGTAAGCATTTCTCTGAAAATATTTGAACCCGTGCTGATTGTCAGTATGGCGGGTGTTGTCCTATTTATAGTATTGGCAATATTAATGCCGATATTGGCATTAAACAGTTTAGTCTAGGAGGTAATTTTTATGAGCAATCAGACACAGGCTTTTGCGCTCAGCAAACGCAAACACGCAATGGCTAATAGCAAAGCAAAGCAGTTCGGCTTCAGCTTAATTGAAATCATGGTCGTACTTTTTATTATCGGCATGATGGCCGCTTTCGTCGCGCCGCAAATTTTCGAAAACCAAGGTACTGCGCAAATTAAAAAAGCGGCGGTTGATATCCAAACCCTCGAAGGACAATTGGAAATGTACAAACTACGCACCAATCGTTTCCCGACCACAGAGCAAGGTTTAGAAGCACTGGTAACGATGCCTACTATAGACCCTATTCCGCGCAACTATCCAAACGAAGGGTTTATTAAACGTTTACCGCTTGACCCGTGGGGAAATCCATACCAACTTCTAAGTCCTGGCGAAATTGACAGTATCGATATTTATTCTTTCGGACCAGATATGGAAGAAGGGACAGACGATGATATTGGCACTTGGAATATCAACGAATACCTACAATAAACCTAATAAAAGCGAGGGCTAGAGTGCGCAAGCAACAAGCAGGTTTTACACTCATCGAGATCATGCTAGTGCTAGCGCTCATGGGTCTTATGATATCTGTTGTTTCGTACACAGCCCTTGGCACCAATCACTACGACAAAGTCAACGAGCAAGCCAAGCGATTTCAAGTAGTTTTTGATATGGCCAGCGACTATGCGGTGCTAAATCAAGCACAGTTGGGTATTCGTATTGATGAAGAGAAAAACACCTATACCTATGTGGTGCTCGACGATGAAGACAAATGGGTTGAGCTAGGTGACCAGAAGCTTTTCGCTAGCTATGAATTACCCGAATATATGACGCTGCAACTTGAACTCGAAGACTTACCCTGGCAGCAGGAAGAGCAGCTGTTTGACCGTGGTGTATTCGACGAACAGTTAAGCATTAGCGATGAAGGGGTTGAAATAGGTAAAGAAGAGGATATTCCTCCGCCCCCACCGCAAATCTTTTTACTGTCTAGCGGAGACATTACCCCTTTTGAATTAAGCATGACGTTTGAAGACCCCTTTAGCAATGATGAGCCAATTACCTTCGCATTGCGCGCTAAAGAAGTAACGCCTATTGAACGCATTGCGCCCGAGGACCGGGAGCTATGACGAAAGTAATAAACGCAACATTTAACCGACAGCAAGGTGGCTTCACCTTACTCGAAGTTATGGTCGCGATGTTTATATTCGCAGTGGCTGGCGCAGCCATTATTAAAACCACCTCTGAGCACATCAACTCTGTCGGCAAGCTTGAAGAAATTACCTTCGCCACTTGGGTTGCGAATAACCAACTGATGCGAGCGTCGTTACTGTCTGAAAAAACTTGGCCTCCGAAAAACAAAGAGCGCGGCAGCGTCGAAATGCTCGACCGAACTTGGTATTGGCAACAAGAAGTACAGGCCACTGCCGACGAAGACCTCAAAGCGATTATCATTACTGTAGGCAACGATCCCGAATATATAGGCTCGATAACCTCAGTGACTACCTATGTAGCAAAGTCGAATGGGTAAACTTATTTTCCGCAAAATAGCTCGCAATCAGTCGGGCTTTACGCTCGTTGAAATTCTTGTCGCTATGGCTATTTTTGCATTAATTGCGGTTGGTTCAGTAACCATGCTCAGTGCAGTAACGACCCAAAATGAGCTGTCTGATGAACGAATGAAAGCACTACAGGACATGCAGCGCGCAATGCTCATTATTGAACGCGATTTTCTGCAAATGGTGCCGCGTAAAACGCGGGTCGAGGGCGAAGTATCTGACACCTTAGTTTTTGCTGGGAACTTTTCTTTTGAAAGCGACAGCGGCAGCATCGGCTTTGTGCGCTCCGGTTGGCATAACCCGCAGTTAACACTGCGCAGAAGCACTATGCAGTCTGTTGCGTATAGAACACAGGACAAAAAACTTGAACGCTTGTTTTCAACCTATGTCGATAACGCCATTGGCGTTGAGCCCAAAGCACGAGTCTTGTTAGAAGGCGTTGAATCAATTAGCTTTGAATTTTTAGAGAAATTCGACAGTAAAAAATTTGAATGGAAGCAAGCGGAATCGGTTGAAGAGCTGCCTATCGCCGTTGCCATCATAATAGAATCAGAAGCTTACGGCGAAATTCGACGCGAATTTAAGGTGCGTCGATGAGGCCAAATAAACCAACAAACAAGCGGCTTCTTTTAAAAAAGCCACACGCCAAATCTCAGAGAGGTATCGCCCTGCTAGTGATATTACTGATTGTGGCTATTGTTAGCATTCTTGCTACAGAAATGATGGCTCGACTGCAGCTGAATGTTGCAAGAACGGTCAATATTAAAGACAACAATCAAGCATTTTGGTACGCCATGGGCGCTGAACAGTTTGCCAAAAAATCGCTAAACGAACTCAAAACCTTGTCACCAGACAATATGAATCTAGGTCAACCTTGGGCGCAGGTATTTGAATACCCAATCGATAGTGGCGGCATTCAAGCCGAATTGACTGACTTACAGTCTTGTTTCAATCTAAATTCATTGACGCTCCCACCTCTTGAGAATCCGCCCACGCAGGACCCCAATAAAGCACCAACAACCCCGGCGCTCGCGTTTTCTAATCTGATGCGTTTGAGCAGCGAAAACGTTGACTCTTTTACCGCCGAAACCGTACGCGACTCGCTTGTCGACTGGCTCGACAAAGACGGCAATATTACAGGCTACGGGGCTGAAGACGCAGACTATGAGTCATTGCGATTCCCATACGTTGCAGCAAATGCACCGATGACGAATAAATCGGAACTGCGTTTAATAAACGGCATTGAACTGAGTTATCTACGCGAATTACTGCCGCATGTTTGTGTGGTGCCCGATATCGCATTTAATGCCCTGCAGGTGAATATCAATACGGTTAAGGAAGAGAATGCACACGTGCTCGCCGCAATGTTGAATCTGACAGTTGAAAACACACAGCGCATCATCGCCTCACGTCCACTCGATGGATATGGAGATACTGAAGAGTTCTTTTCCGAGCCGGAAATTGTTGCATTGAACTTAAGCGCGGAACAAAAAGCGTGGTTCGTTATAAAAACAAATTATTTCATGCTATACACTAAAACCCGCTACAATAACTCATCGTTTAAAATGACAAGTATTTTTAAACTCGATAGCGAGGGAGAGGGTGTGAGCGTGTTAAGTAGAGAATTTGGAGGCACTAACTGATGGAAAAACTAGCGATACGCTTGGGCTCAACTCCGCACGATCCAGTTCATTGGCTAGTGTGGTCTGACACTGAAAAGGAAATCATTGCCTCTGGTGAACTGCCCGACGTAGAGGGTTTAAGACAACTTAGAGAACGCGCACCGAATGCCGAAGTTATCGGTATCGTACCTGGTTGTGATGTTGTCCTAAAAACTGTTCAGTTGCCATTAAGAGCAAACCGAAAAGTGCTGAATGCAATTCCTTTTATGCTTGAAGACGAAGTTGCCTCAGACATCAGCAAGTCATTTTTCGCTTTCGGCAAACGCAGCGGCGACTTACAGCAAGTGGCGATCGTTTCACGCGAAAAACTAACGTTTTGGCAAGAAATACTGAAACAATCCGACTTACATTGCGACCTCATAGTTCCCGATACACTTGCACTGCCTTATTTACCTGACACTCTAAGCTTATTGAGTTTAGGCAATCACGACCAATCACCGCTAATAGTTAGAGCAGGTGAATGGGATGGTTATCAAGGAGAACAAAGCTGGACGTTTCCACTTTTTGAAAAACAACTCAGCAAAAACAGTCAGTCTGTCGTGGCTTATTCA